>NZ_JAYGHV010000233.1:0-3788 GCF_034932145.1 Spirulina sp. 06S082
TTACGGGTAGGGATTCATACAGGTCCCGTGGTTGGGGGGGTAATTGGCTTGAAACGCTTTAGTTACGACTTGTGGGGGGATACCGTTAATATTGCATCTCGCATGGAATCTCAAGGCATTCCGGGGCGAATTCAAGTCACTGAGGAAATTTACCATCGTTTGCAAGATAAATTTCTTTTTACCGAACGTGGCGCGATCGATATTAAGGGTAAGGGAAAAATGAAGGCTTATCTCTTATTAGAAAAGAAATTAGCCAAAGATTCAGAGTCTTTATTAACCAGATAAAATTCCCCTTACTTTTATCATTAATATACTGAATAGTCAAATTACAAAACGGGTGCATCTCAGTTTTGTAAAAATAGCGAGCAAGATGCTCGCACTACCACCATTATGGTTTATTGTAGTGGGAGCGTCTCGCTCCCTAGCTCTAATTATTCTACCACCATTTCTAATTATTCGGAGCAATGTTGTAAATTTGCAACTTTGAGATGCACCCATAAAATTCCCCTTAATTCGTCATAATTTTATCATTAATATACTGAATAGTCAAATTACAAAACTAAAATTAAAAAACAATGACACCAACCAAACAACGAGCCGATCGCGTATTAATACACAACTTTAGCTGGCAACAATTTGAAAATCTTTTGCTTGACCTGGGAGACAGTCGTTCCAGTCGCATTGCTTATGATACAGGAACTCTAGAAATTATGACCCCCTTACCAGAACACGAATATTTTAAACAATCCATTAGTATTGCTATTGAAGATATAGCTGAAGTTTTAGAGTATGACTATGAAAGCTATGGCTCAACAACTTGGCGACGTGAGGTGAAACAAGCCGGTCTAGAACCCGATAATTGTTTTTACTTCCAAAATGAAGCACTCATACGCGGTAAGGTACAGTTTGACCTCAATCGGGACCCGCCACCAGACCTTGCTCTCGAAATCGATCTCACTAGCAAATCGCTCAATCGTTTTCCTATTTATGCTCGTTTGGGTGTTCCCGAACTCTGGTGTTATGAAGATGGCACATTGAAAATTTATTGCCTCCAAGAGGAATCTTATCTTGAAGTCGAGCAGAGTGGCGTTTTTCCCACCCTCAATATTCGCGCTCTCCCACAAATTATTCAATCCTATCGGCTTCAGGGTCGTCGTGCTTTGCGTCGTGCTGTTCGAGCTTGGGTGCGAGAACAGGTTTAAACCCCGCGATCGCGGCATTTTCCTCGCTCTATGCCCCAATTGTTCATCAATCGTTGATAATTGATAGTTGAAGATTAGAAGGTAACAGCGTGACAGTTAGAGTTCGGATCGCCCCAAGTCCCACAGGAAACTTACACATCGGTACAGCCAGAACTGCCGTGTTTAATTGGTTATATGCCCGTCATCAGGGGGGAAAGTTTATCATTCGGGTAGAAGATACCGATATTTCGCGATCGCGGGACGAATACACTGACAATATTCTCAAGGGTTTAGAATGGCTGGGACTCAACTGGGACGAGGGACCCTTTTTCCAATCCCAGCGTCTCGATCTCTATCGTCAAGCGGTACAAAAGTTGTTAGATAAGGGTTTAGCCTATCGCTGTTACTGTACCCCAGAGGAACTCGAGCAGATGCGGGAAGCACAAAAAGCCAGAAATGAGGCTCCTGGCTATGATAATCGCCATCGCAACCTTACCCCAGAACAACGGGAAACCTACGAGACAGAAGGACGCAAACCTGTGATTCGCTTTATCATCGACGGCGATCGCCAAATCACTTGGAATGATAAGGTACGGGGAAAGATGGCTTGGAAAGGAAGCGATCTGGGGGGAGATATGGCGATCGCCAGGACTCCAGAGGGAGACGAACCTTTCGGACAGCCTCTCTATAATTTGGCCGTGGTTGTAGATGATATAGACATGAAAATAACCCATGTGATTCGAGGGGAAGATCATATCGCCAATACTGCCAAACAAATCTTACTTTATGAAGCATTAGGAGGAGAAATTCCTGAATTTGCTCACTCTCCCCTCATTTTGAATCCAGAAGGGCGCAAACTTTCCAAACGGGATGGGGTTACTTCCTTAGATGATTTTAAAAATATGGGCTTTGTCCCAGAGGCGATCGCCAATTATATGATGTTATTGGGGTGGACGGCTCCAGATTCGACTCAAGAAATCTTTACCTTAGAGGAAGCGGCAAAACTCTTCACTCTGGATCGGGTCAATAAAGCGGGGGCAAAATTTGATTGGGATAAATTAGACTGGATTAATAGCCAATATCTGCATAAGATGTCTCCGGAAATATTGGTCGATTTATTAATTCCTTACTGGCAAAATGCAGGGTATGAATTCAATCCTGAAGGCGATCGCGAATGGTTAATTGAATTAACTGGAATTATTGCCCCCAGCTTAACTCGCTTATCTGATGCTGTTGCAGAAAGTCGTCTCTTATTTGGAGATTCCATCACCTTTGATGAAAAAGGCCAAGCGCAAATTGAACAAGAAGGAGTCAAAGAAATTTTTGCAGCAATTCTGACGGCGATCGCCAACTATCCTGAAATGACCCCGGAAGATGCCAAGGAAATTATCAAACAAGTTACTAAGGAGAAAAAAGTCAAAAAAGGATTTGTGATGAAGTCTCTACGCGCTGGTTTAACAGGAGAATTACAAGGTCCCGACCTCATTCAATCCTGGGTACTCCTCCATCGTCGCGGCTGGGACAAAACTCGGTTACAATTGACAGTTGATAGTTGATAGTTGATAGTTGATAGTTGAGAATAATGCTTGAGAGGATTTTAACAACCAAACAATAACAACCAAACAATAAAATGTCTACTCGAATTTTAGTTATTGAAGATGAGGCTAAACTCGCTCAATTCATCGAGTTAGAACTCAAATATGAAGGTTATGAAGTAACGGTGGCTAAGGATGGGTTATCGGGTTTGTCTACTGCACGAGAAAGCCAACCCGATCTCATTATCCTCGATTGGATGTTACCTGGCATTCCAGGGATAGAGATTTGCCAGCGCTTGCGGACTACGGGGGATAAAGTTCCTATTATTTTACTAACTGCAAAAGATGAGGTCAACGATCGCGTTAAAGGGTTAGATGCTGGGGCAGATGATTATATAGTCAAGCCTTTTAGTATCGAAGAACTTCTCGCAAGAGTGCGTGCGGCTTTACGTCGCACCAAAGAACAAGAAACCAATCTTCTGCAATTCTCAGATTTAAAACTTAATCGCAGCAGTCGAGAGGTTTTTCGCGGTAGCCGACGCATTGAATTAACGGCGAAGGAGTTCGATTTATTAGAGTATTTGCTCACTCATCCTCGTCAAGTTCTCACAAGAGATCAGATTCTCGAACGAGTTTGGGGTTATGACTTTATGGGAGATTCTAATATAATTGAAGTTTATGTTCGTTATTTGCGCTTGAAACTTGAAGCCGAAGGAGAATCGCGTCTCATTCAAACTGTGCGAGGCGTTGGTTATGTAGTGAGAGAAAAATCTTAGGTCTTAAGTTAGAGGAGGAGCAAAACGCGCAAAAACGGTTAATCCGATAATAAAGGCGATCGCCACAAAAAGAATCCAAAGAATCCAGATAATGCGGAGATTTTTGGCATTCATAACTAAACGAGGAAAGTAATTTAATTCTAGGATAGCGCGATCGTTCTAAAATGCTAACAGGACTTACGCTAGTACACTAAATATAGTGTATAGCAAGATAGACGATGGCTAAAAATTTTGGATAGCGATCGCCAGAAGAAAAAGATTAAATTGTTTCATACGTTGCTTAGTCTTTTTTTTTA
>NZ_JAYGHV010000234.1:0-3783 GCF_034932145.1 Spirulina sp. 06S082
CCCGCTCATACAAATAAATTTAACCGTAGAGAGCTTAATCCTATATATCAGATTAACTCCCACAAGGTATTAATCAGAACTTTGCCTAGAGATGCTTTGTCTGATTGTAAAATTACTTGGACAGATTTTATCCAAAGGATGGGTGTACCTCGCGATCCAAGAACAGGCCAAACATATTCTGAGTTTGCTATTCCTCCTTTAGAAGAAACACAGAAATAGTAGTTTGGGTGCAAAACAGAAATACAATCAGTAAATGGTTCTCTTGCTTCCTAATTTTGTCCGGAGTATTGAGAGAAGAAAAAATATTAACTTCTTAAAGTTTTTTTCCCTGACTTTATAAAAAAATTATATTGTTGTATAAAAATATTTTGTAAGTCCTCAAAAGGAATTTTGATTCCCTTCATTTCCGATGTAGTATAAATTTTAAGTGCTTCAATATAAGCTAATCCCAAAGCAAGAGTCAAAGTTGCAGCCGTTGAACCTGAAATAAATCCTCCTACGGTTGTTCCTATACCGGGCAAGAATTTCAGCAGATTACTAACAATACTTTTTCCTATCAATGCCATTGTACTTTGTCCACCAATTGCAGATATAACCGCAGTAATAAATTCACGATTAAAGGGAATTCCAAAAAAATTGGTAATATGGGTGAGCATTGTGATTTGTATCGCTGCCAAAATAGGTGCATCGGAAAAAGGAATAGGGGAAAAACCTACCCCAAATGTTCCTGCTGCATACGCTGTCACATACAAAAATGCCTCTTTTGCTTTACATTCAACACTGACCTTCTGTTCTCGGGCAAAAGACTTTTTTGCGATTTCTGGGAGTAGTAAAAAAGTTGCTTCAACTAATTCACTGAGACCATGAGACTCAATGGGAGGAAAATCATCATGCACTTTTTTCGGTTCTGCTAAAACAGGAACAATGCACTTAACAGGTAATTTTTTTGATTGGAGAAATTTATAAAATTCACTTCCTTGTTTGCTGGGAGATTGAGTTAGAACAAGAATGATAGAGATATTTTTTTCGGCTAAACTAATAATCCATTCTTCTTCCACTTTTTCAAATCTATTCGCTCCGTGATTAATACAATACCAAATTGCATGAATATGTTTTTTTTCATTTAATTGATTTGTTTGATCGATCAAATCTGAGACTTCTTGCTTAACTTGTTTGATTTGCTCACCTGAAAGCTCTAGACCAGGAGTATCATAAATTGTAATAGGATAATCTTTTCTTTTATACTGTTTAATTCCTTGGGTTATAGGATGACCAACACCTGCTGCTGCTAAGGCATCTCCAAAGACAGTATTCAATAGGGTACTTTTCCCAATTCCTGTTTTTCCAATCACTAATACATTACATTGACCTAGTTCTTTGAGAGCATTTTGGTTGATGTGTTGAGCTTTATCTAATAAATCTTGTAAAGAAAAGTCACGAATTGATTTTTCTGGAGAATACTCTAATGATGAGTTGAATTCCTGAGAAATTCTTGAGTTTAAGTCATTTTGTTTTGATTCTGATATTTCAAGATATATTTCCCGTTGATTTTCGCTAATTACATCTGTATTTTTTGATTCTTTATTTGTAAACGTAGACATGAAAGAATCAATTTCATCATCTAGTGTATCTTCTGAATCATTAATCAATAATTTATGAGTGTTGGATGCAATATTATATTCTTCATACCAAGCTAATGTTTTACTTCCTAGGAGTTTGCCATAGATTTTAAGCTGATTAGCGCTAACAATAGCTAAATGCCTAACAACAGAATGAATAGAAGATTTTAATTGTTCTTCATTAGCTGATTGCTTCATTTCAGCTATAATCTCTAAAATTCCAGAGTTAAGAGCAGCTTTGATGTTAACTTCTTTTTGTTGTAAAAGATAGTTCATAACAGAGGCGATCGCATCCGTGTTACCTTGTTTCGCAAGCTGCATTAGAGACGGCTTATTCATCGTCGTATTTACCTCAAATCAAATTATACGATCGCAAATTCTGTAAATTGACGAGTTTCAGGAGCGTGAAAAGCCAAAACAATATCGGTTTTGAGAACTCCCTCCTTTAATAATTCATCTGCAATTCCTTCTTCCGTCCAATCTTCCTCAATATAAATTTTCTCATTTTTGATGCGAATATAAACAGTAATTCCTCGAATTTTGCGATCGTCATTCCAACCCGTTTGTAACCAAAGATATTGATCTCGATGCTCATCAAAAGCCAAGATACTATCAACCCCAGAAGGATTAGGTGTTTTTGAAGCAAGTTCCTCATACCTGCTGAGGATTTTTTGTACTAAAATGCGATATTGAGTTAGTTTATCCATTTAACAATTTCCTCCTTTTTGAGATTGACAACAATTAACATGAGTTGAGTTTCATTTTGAATTGTTTGAATTGCTTTTTGGAGAAAAAATGATTGATAAATACTACGGCTAATTCCCAAGTAAACTTTAGCTTCAGGTAAAACAGATTTTAAAAGAGTTCGATAAATAATATATTGACCCAGTGCTGTTTCAAATTCACGCATTGGAGAACGGCCGAGAAAACTTTTGATTTCAACAATAATCTGCTCTCCATCGCGCTCTACTTCTAAAGTTCGTCCAGCAAGCAGATCGGCAAACAACTGAATTTCTTCATACTTAATTGTATAAGGATCGTGAATGATTTTCCAGCCATCCTTAATCAACGCATTTTTAATGGCCTCGTGATGAGTATCTCGTGCAGGCATTTCCTTGCAGCTTATCCTAATCACTCATAATCTGAGGAACTTGGAAAAAGCGATCGCTGCGATCGGGTGCTGCATTCAACATTTCCTCTTGTTCCAAAGAAGGATCTAAGCGATCGGGACGAGTCACATTACTGGTCTCGATCGCCCGTGTTGTAGGTTGAATATCGGTAGTATCGAGTTCGCTGAGTTGCTCGAAATAGTCAAGGATACTACTCAATTGACGAGTGAAGGACTCTTCTTCTGCTTCAGTGAGTTCCAAGCGAGCGAGATGAGCAACTTTTTGGACTTGTTCGCGATCGAGCATTTCTTTTTAGTGAATAGTAAATAGTGATTAGTGAGGAAGTTAGAAGAAAATATCCATTTCCGATCGCCCGGTGGTTTTGAGCCAGTTTTGCGCTTCAATGTAGTTATTAGGGGCAATGCGAATAGCTTGTTTCCAATATTCCGCAGCGCGATCGAACAGAGCTTCCGCTTCTTCTGCTTGACCATCATCTTTAGCGTGTTCCCCTTGATAATGATAAATAACCGCGACATTATTTAGGGCTTGGGGCATTTTGGGATTAAGCTCGATCGCCTCGTGGTAGAATTCGAGGGCTTTGTAATGTTCGCCGTTGCTGGCATGAATTAGCCCAATATTGTAGAGAATATAACTGCGATCGTTGGGGTCATCTTCTAGGGTCAAGGCTTCATTATAGTTATCTAAGGCTTCTGCGTATTCTCCATCCGCTTGTGCAGCCATACCATCTCGATAATACGCAAAGGCTCTTTTTGCATTTTGATTAGTGGGCAGTACCTTGAGGATAATATCTGCCATTACCGTGAAACTTTTATCGATAAAATTATCGTTACGCTGTGTCCGAGGCATCGTTTTTAACTCGTGGGTGATAATCGCTTTCCTATTGTAGGGCGATCGGTTGCATCCAGCGCAATCGCTGCAATATTTTCTCCATTAGTTATCCGACTCCGGAAACCTCCCCATTCTCCCACACTCCCCACACTCCCCACACTCCCCACACTCCCCACACTCCCCACACTCCCCACACTCCCCACACT
>NZ_JAYGHV010000235.1:0-3774 GCF_034932145.1 Spirulina sp. 06S082
GGGAGAGACTCTGTAATTCCCCGTTGTAGGGCGGTATCGCTGGCGAGAACTTTGGGAGAAACAATCAGTCCGGCGATCGCCGCGATCGCCAGCAGTGCCGTAGCAACTCCTGGGGGAAAGATGGTAATGTGACGTACTTCTGCTTCTCTGGGTCCCCCGCGTCGGAGTTGTTTGAGTAATTGCCAAGTTCTAATCCCACTGAGGGTAATAAGAACTATTCCCGTAATTAAAACTAACGTAAAATAATTGGGATGAATGAGGAGTTGTAGTTGCCCGGTGAAGCGATATTTTACCATCAATAAGCCCCAGTTAAGCAGGGCAAAGACATCGAACCAAGGTAGAATTTTGGTGTAAAAATCCTTGAAACTAAAGGCTTTTTTGCTTTTCTTTTGGGAACGGGAAGTTTTAGGCTTTAGCCTGAGAAGGAATTGTTTGAGTTTATCTAGTTTTTTCATGTCCAGTCTCCATTAAAATTTCTCGATTCTCTTTTTCAGAAAAAATAACTATAAGAAAGAGTTAAAACAAAGGTTAATTGTGCTGCGATCGCAAACAAATAAATGATAATACGCGGTTTAAAAATGGAGAGCATTAACCCGATCGCCTTAATGTCGATCATCGGTCCAAAAACTAAAAAAGCTAAGAGAGAACCCGTGGTAAAAGCGGAGGAAAAAGCGAGTACAAAGAAGGCATCGACGGTGGAACAAATCGAAACCACGGCAGCCAAAACCATCATAGCCAGAATCGAGGTGATCGGGTCTTGTCCCCAGTTTAAAATCAGTTCTCGCGGTGCTAAAACTTGAATACTGGCGGCGATCGCGCTTCCCAGCACTAACATTCCCCCTAATTCTCGGACTTCCTGGATGACATTATCGAGAAATAAACGCAGTTTGTTGCGATCGAGGGTTTTCGGTTTATTTTTCGCTAAGTTTATCGCTAATGCGTCCTCTTCCATGAGGATAGGAATTCCCGATTTATCTAATAAAAAAGTTCCCGATCGCAATAAAGCGGGGGTATTTTCGCGATCGCTATTTGAAGCCGCCATCAAACGATTAATCACCCGCTTGGCTAATTCTGGCTGCATCAGGGGTTTAGGGTCTTTCTGAAAGCTGAAAATCCAGCCGATGGTTGTGGCAATGAAAAGCGAAAAAATCACCCGAAAAACGACGATTTCCGGTTGATCGCGAAAGGCAACCCATGTCGCCCAGATCACGATGGGGTTAATGGTAGGTGCCGCCAGCAAAAAGCCGATCGCTACAGAAGTGGGTGCGCCCTGGGTCAGTAAACGCCTTGCCACGGGGATATTCCCGCATTCGCAGACGGGAAACAAAAATCCGACACAACTGCCGACAAATGACCCCAAAAGAGGATTACGGGGCATTTTAGAGATTAATTGCCGTTCGTCCACAAAAAACAGCAAGGCACTGGAAAGCAATACCCCCAGTAAGAGAAAGGGTATCGCTTCCACAAGCAAGCTGAGAAAGAGGGTAAAGGCGTTATACAGTTGGCTCATCGAGAAAGATTTAGGTGTGAGGTTGCCTGCGATCGGCACGTGAGGGTAAATGCAAGGAGATTTGATTAGGTTTGTTTTTCATTTTACAGACGCAGCGCAATTTAGGGAATCTTAATCGATTACCAGGGCGTACTGATGAGAGTAAAGCTATTCCAATAATGGAAAATTTGCGATCGCGTTAAACTGGTGTAAAAGCAGGAAATTTTAAGATGGTTTTCGATCGCGCTCATGCTTTGATTGTTGGTGTTGCTTCTTTATTACAACAAGTTCGGTAATTTGAGATCTGCTTGGGATTGGAAATCCCCGTCTCATACCAAATCCAGTTACCGCAGACTATCATCATCCGATCGCCTGAAATCCCGTAGGGACGTTGCACGCAACGTCCCTACAATGGATTAGGAGATTTTCGCGATCGCCTGGGTTAGAAGCGATTGTAATTATACAGGAGGTAAGATTTCCTGAATCCTGATTCTTAATTCTGGGAATTGTAACGGTGACACTTCATTATCTTCTGATAAAATGCTTTCGCTGTTGTATCCTTCGGATGTGGGTTCTCGGAACAAATGGAGTTGACGATTTTCGATATCTAAAACCCAATAATCTTCGATACCAGAATTGGCATAATTTCTTGCTTTTAAACTGCAATCTCTTCTTAAGGTTGTATCGGCAACTTCAACGATCGCATAAACTTGGGAAACGATGGGATGATTGTCTGCATAGTCTCTCGGATCGGGTTGTACGATCGCAATATCGGGTTCGGGTTCAGAATAAGAATTTAATTCAATGGGTAATTGAATTCGCAATAAAACGCGATCGCCTAACCCATTTCGCAATTGTCTTTCTGTGCGAGTAATTGCAGCAGCATGGAGGGATTTTTGGGGACTCATCTTGCGAATAATTTGTCCGCTAATTAATTCTACAGGTTCGTCGGGTTGCAATATCCCTACTTCAGCCATGCGATGATATTCTTCTATTGTCCACAGACGCAAGGGGGATTCGAGGGAAAGTTTACTCGGGGATGCGATGGCTTGCATGGCGATCGTATTGAGGAAGAATTCGTTTCTCTATTTTAATCTTTTTTAGATTCAATTTTTATAGCATGAAAGCTCCGATTGACGATAGGTAGATCGACTTCTACCGGACGATCTTCTCCTTATACTTTGGAAGTTAAAAGTTTTTAATAGCGAATCGGATATTTAATTCCTAGTTTGAGTTCATCATCAATCAGACCGTCAATTTTCCAGCGATCGATTTCTGTACACATTAGAGGGATCGGTAAGAAAAACTCTATAGTTAAATTAAGTTAAATTAAATTAAGCGCTAATTCACTTAATTTCCCAGCTTTGACTTTCAGCAATGTTAGCAAGAATAAAGCGAGAGAGGATTAGGGGCGATCGGCTGCCTTGCTCAAAAATGCGAGAACCAGCAGCAAGGGGAGTTATTTTTTCGTAATATAGCCCTCGGAACTGATAGAGTTGATTTTTGCTAGACTAACGGATATTTTTCCCAAACTTTAATTTCTGAAGGCTGTATTTTGATTTTTAGAGTCTAGAGTCCCCGAAAAGCAAGAAAAAAGCATGAAACGAATTTTAATCGTTGATGACGATCGCAATATCCGCGAAAATCTCCAAGAAATTCTCGAAGAAGCTGGCTATCAAGTCGATAGTGCTAATTCGGGTCAGGCTGGTTTAGAGGTGTTTGCTCAAAATCCCCCTGATGCCGTGATTTCTGACGTTATGATGCCAGGCATGAACGGTCTAGAATTTTGTCGCACCCTACGAGGAAGTACCTCGGGACAACTCGTTCCTTTTATTTTTCTCTCGGGCAAGGGAGAACTCGAAGATCGCATCAAAGGCCACGAAATGGGGGCGGATGATTATATTTCTAAACCCTTTGTCATGCGGGAATTACTGGCCAAACTTGATGCACAATTAGAGCGATCGCGCCGCATTCACGTGGAGATCGTCCGCATGATGCAACAGATGTCCCAGTCGGGAACAGGATCGGGAAGCAGTGAAACCCCCGAAAAAGTCCCTCCCGAACCTCTTCCCCTCACTCCTGCGGAAGAACGGGTTTTCTGGGAAACGATCCAAGGGTTTACTAACAAACAAATCAGCGATCGCCTCTTCATTTCCCCTCGCACAGTACAAAGTCATCTGAGCAATATTCTGGGAAAATTACAATTAGACAATCGCGCCCAACTGGTTCGCTTTGCCTACGAACAAGGCTATCAAGCCCCCCAAGGAAAAGACGGGAAAGAGGAA
>NZ_JAYGHV010000236.1:0-3701 GCF_034932145.1 Spirulina sp. 06S082
CATTAATAAAGTCGAAAAATATCGGGATGCAGTCTATCAAACCGCAATGACAACTTTACGAAATGTTGTCGGGCAGAATATTCTAGATGATGTTTTACAAAATCGTGATAAAATCAATTATAAAGTGCAAGAAATTGTGGATGAAATTACTGCACCTTGGGGAGTAGAAATCGAACGAGTAGAAATTAAAGATGTTGAAATTCCTGTTGCAATGCAACGGGCAATGGCGAAAGAAGCTGAAGCTGTACGGGAAAAAAGAGCGCGTTTAATTAAAGCGGCTGCGGAACAAGAAGCCTCCATTAAACTAGCAGAAGCATCGCAGAAGATCATGGAAAATCCAGCAGCTTTGGAGTTACGACGATTGCAAATGTTAACAGAAATTGGGGCAGAAAATAACACGACTACATTGGTGATGATCCCTTCAGATATTATTTCTCTAGCTAAACAATGGACGGAAGCGTTAGAACAAGGAAAAACGGCTCATAATTCGGTACAAAATGATAAAATTGCCAACTTAGATGATTTAAGAAAGGTCTGAAGATTTGTTAAGATTGACAATTCTCTGAGAGAAAATTTCTTATGATGACGATCGCATGAATAATTCCTTTAGATTGGCGATCGTGAAAGCAGTTATCCTCAAAGAATATGGCTCCTCTGACGTGCTGCAATATGTCGATATTGACAAGCCGACAGTTGCAGCAGACCAAGTATTAATTCAAGTTTGTGCCAGTAGTATAAACCCTCTCGATTGGAAAGTGCGTAAAGGAATGCTAAAAGTATTTTCGGGAAGCAAGTTTCCACTGATTTTGGGTTTTGATGTGGCTGGAATTGTTGCCGAAATTGGCAGCGAAGTCACGCAATTTAAACCAGGAGATGCAGTATTTGCTTGCACGAGTGCGAAGTTTCAAGGCAGTGCTAATGCAGAATATATTACCATTACAGAAAGCCTGCTCGCCCTCAAACCTGCTAATATGAGCTATGAAGAAGCTGCATCAGTTCCTTTAGCAGCTTTGACGGCATTACAAGCATTACGAGATAAAGGCCAAGTTAAAGCCGGCGATCGCATTCTCATCAATGGTGCATCGGGAGGAGTAGGCTGTTTTGCAGTGCAAATTGCGAAGGAGTTAGGGGCAAAAGTAACGGGGGTTTGCAGTACGAAAAACCTGCAATTAGTGCGATCGCTGGGGGCTGAAACCGTTCTCGATTATACTCAAGAAGACTTTACTCAAAATTCTGTAAAATACGATTGCATTTTTGATGCGGTTGCTAAACAAAGTTTTCCGAAATGCCGTCAAGTTCTGAAACCGAAAGGAATTTATATTTCCACACTTCCCGATCTTGGGGGTGCATTTTGGAATGTTTTAACGGGTTTGTTACCGGGGAAAAAGGCAAAATGGATCGTGCTTAACCCCAATGCTGAAGATTTAAACATTCTCAAAAACTGGATCGAGGAGGATAAACTTCGCGCGATCGTCGATCGCACTTATCCTCTATCAGAAGTAGCTAACGCTCATCAGTATAGTCAGTCAGAACGAGCCGTGGGTAAGATTATTATTACCGTATCTGAGCCATAAAATATCGCAGTTGTTCAAGACTCTTTAATTCTGTATAATAGAGTTGAACGTATCCACTCTTTCTTTGAGACAATGGTACAACAACTTTCTCCCCTATCCCTTGAGGACAAATTTATCTATCCCGATAGCGACGGTAAACCATTGGCTGATAATACAACTCAATTACGCTTAATTTTCACCATTAAAGGCGGTCTTGATGCTCTCTTTAAAGATAGAAATGATGTTTTTGTTGCTGCCGATCTCTTGTGGTATCCAGTGCAACTAACAAAACAACAAATCTTAGAGCAAGAAGAGCCAGAAAAGCAAGCACCGGATGTGATGGTGGTGTTGGGGCGACCGAAAGGAGATAGAGGTTCTTATATGCAGTGGAAAGAGGATAATATTCCTCCACAAGTGGCTTTTGAAATCCTTTCTCCTGGTAATAAGAAGAAGGATATGGACACCAAGTTTAAGTTTTATCAACAGCATGGCATCCAAGAATATTACCTGTACAATCCGAAAAAGAATCGGCTACAGGGATGGTTGAGAAAAGGGAAGAAGTTAGAAGAAATTTCTCGAATGGAAGGGTGGACAAGTCCACTTTTGGGGATAAAATTTAGCACGAGTGAGGAGGATTTGGTATTATTTCATCCAACTGGAGAGCGTTTTGTTGATTTTGTTGAAGCGATCGAACAGCGCGATCGCGAAAGACTTGAGAAAGAGCGCGAACGACTGGAGAAAGAGCGAGAAAAACAAAGAGCTAGTCTAGCTGAAAATGAACGCGATCGCGAACGATTGGAGAAAAACATTGAAAAACAACGTGCCGATCTTGCTGAAGCCGAACAACGACAAACTGAAGCGGCTTTAGCAGAGGAGAAAAAGAAAAATAAACAGTTACTCGATCGCCTTCTGCAACTCGGTGTCGATCCAAAAGATATTCCTTAATTTTTGGTAGCGCGATCGCCTTCAAAAATACACCTTATTTAGCGAGATTTTTTGGATTTTGACCGTTGAAATTTTCCTGGTAAAGTCGGTAAAACTCCCCCCAAAAGTAGCCCCGTAACGACGCTAAACGTTAAAACAATACCAAAAGGAAACTCAACCGACTGAAACGTTAAAAACTTCAGGGAAACTGGCTGAATATTTTGAATTGAAATTGTAGCAATGACAATCAGCCAAACTGCAAAAATTAAAGACGTTAAAAAACTGGCGATCGCTCTCATAAAATTTATCAAGAAAAGCTCGATTTAATTAAAATTGTAACAAACGCCATCACCCCCAGAAAGGCGATCGCGCCCCACCCCGCAAAAAATTTTTGTCAAATTACCGAGAAAGCAGATAAAATAAGCCATAACGCCCCCCATATCCTTGCCAATCAGCTTAGAACGGAGTCTGAGTCGCCGTGAATATTACCGAAAATACCAATGTTAACAGCCTGCGGGGAGAAGTTTCCCGCCTCAGCGACGAACTGAAAGTTCGCGATCAACTGGTGCAACAGTTGTCCCAAGAACTATTTCGCTTAGTCAAAGGCAATAATCAATTTATGCCGCAACCTGACGTATCCGAACGTCACAAAGCCGAAATGCGGATGCTGCGAGAACAATTACAGGAAGTCGAACAGCAAGTTACTTTTTATCAACAACAGATCGCATCCCGCGATCGCGAAATCTATCAATTGCGTCAGTCAGCACAAGAAACAGGCGATCGCACCAGAATGCTAGAACAAGCATTGCAAGAAATGCCGCAAATTTATCGGCGCAAATTTGAGGAACGCATGATTCCCGTTAAAGAAAAAATCGAACGCTTACAACGGGAAAATCGACAACTGCACGTTGAATTACAAAGCGTCAGCTATCGTCTCGCGGTTAAAACCCGTCGCAACACCTCTCGAGTCGATCTACCCAGTTTTGCCCGTCGTTTATCGGGTCCTATCCCCAGTTTTGGCAGTCTTTAGTACTCCTCCTGAGATTAAGAGAGGGTTAGAGAGGGTAAAATTAACCCCCAAAATCAGTTGTTAAAAACCTTTAAGGGCGCATCAAGCGCCCTCTTATTTTCCCCGAAAAATCCCATGACTGAAATTATTTTTATTGCCGATCCCCCCATTACCGTAGATTCTCCCGATTTTGTCGCCCTCAAAAAAGCAATCCT
>NZ_JAYGHV010000237.1:0-3649 GCF_034932145.1 Spirulina sp. 06S082
GTACCGAGAGATGTAGCTCTTCGATGGGAATTTGACTGGTGGGATCTTCGTTGTCCTGTTCGTCTTCTTGAATGGACTCGAGGGTTAAATCCTTGAGGGGATTAAACAGTTCCACCACAATTCCCGCCGCTTGGGAAAGTGCTTCTTCGGGTTTGATCGTTCCGTTCGTCCAAATATCGAGAATTAGGCGATCTTTGGGAATTGCACCATCGAGAATCGTATCTTCGACAGCATAATTCACTTTGCTGACGGGCATGAAAACAGCATCAATTTGGAGGAAATCCAGAGAAGCGATTTCATCTTTGCCGCGATCGACGGCTCGATAGCCCTTTCCGCGCTCAATCCGAAATTCCATCTCCAATCGCGCCCCTTCTGCTAAGGTCGCAATATATTGGTTGCGATCGACGATTTGAACTTCCGAAGGCAGATCGAATTGTGCGGCTGTTACCGTTCCCGGTTCATTTGCGACCAATCTCCCAATTTGAGGGGTTGTTGCAAAGCTCTGAAACGCGATTTCCTTCATATTAAGAAGGATTTCTAGCACGTCCTCCCGAACCCCAGGAATTGTATCAAATTCGTGGTTGACTCCGGCAATGCGAACGGCGGTTGCGGCGGCTCCTTCTAAGTTTGCAAGCAAAACTCGCCGTAGAGCATTGCCAACAGTCGTTCCTTGTCCTCGTTCTAAGGGTTCGAGGATAAATTTGCTATATTGGCTTTGATTTTTGTGCGTTTTGGAATCCACGCATTCAATTTGAAATTGCGCCACGGCCTGTTACCTCTCCTGTTTGTCGTTGTCCCTTGGACTCTAAACTGAAGTCGAGAGATGGCAAGATTTTCTCGCTTTATCTTCTCGACCTGTCGGTTGCCATATTCCGACCTTGCCAACGCGATCGCTGGCACTAGACTCGACGACGTTTGGGGGGACGACAGCCGTTATGAGGAATGGGAGTCACGTCTCGAATTAACGTAATTTCCATGCCCGAGGCTTGCAAAGCACGAATCGCTGTTTCCCGTCCGGCTCCAGGACCGCTTACCATCACTTCTAACTGGCGCATTCCCTGTTCCATTGCTCGTCGTGCTGCACTGTCGGCAGCCGTTTGAGCCGCGAAGGGGGTTCCTTTTTTTGCGCCTTTAAAACCGCTCGATCCTGAAGAAGCCCAGGAAATGACATCGCCTTTGGCATCGGAAATCGTAACGATTGTATTGTTAAATGTGGAGGTAATATGAGCGATTCCGTTGGGGACATTCCGTTTTGTTTTTTTCGCTCCGCCTTTTTTTGTCGGTCGTGCCATGTTATCGGGTAATTAGGTAATAGGTAATGGGTAATGAGGTAATGAGTAATGAAATTATTTCTTAGAACTTGCCTTTTTCTTGCCGGCGATCGCCGCGCGTCTGCCTCGACGAGTCCGAGCATTGGTACGAGTTCGCTGCCCTCGCAGGGGCAAGCCCTGGCGGTGACGGCGACCTCTATAAGTGCCAATATCGATCAGGCGTTTGATGCTCATATTTTCCAGCCGTCTCAAATCCCCTTCGATTTGATAATTGGCTTCGATGAACGAGCGTAAGGTGGTTACGTCTTCGTCACTCAGATCTTTGACTCGAGTATCGGGGTTGATTCCTGTTTTGCTTAATATTGCTTGAGAACGTGACAAGCCGATCCCGTAAATATAAGTCAGTCCAATTTCAACGCGCTTGTTTCGAGGAAGATCTATTCCTGATATCTGTGCCACGGTTCTTTCTGCTGCTCCGTAAAATGAGAATATTGAAAATGCCTGAAAGAGTTTTGACTCGAATGACCTAGTTTTGCCAGAACGGTCTTTGGCTCTTTATCGGCTCTTAATGGTTTTTGAGTGGTCATGGTTAGAACCAGTGGTTCTTTGCCCGACTGCATCTTGCTTGGCAAATCTTGCAGGGCAAGACTAGAATAACAAGATGAGAACTAGCGGCAATTTTTGCGTTCTATCCCTGTCTTTGTTTGTGTTTGGGGTTAGAACAAATCACCATGACTCGACCGCGCCTGCGAATAACGCGGCATTTTTCACAAATCTTTTTGACTGATGCTCTAACTTTCATGCCTCTTTTTTGGCCACACTGCAAGCTTCTAATTATATCAATAATTGCGAACTTTAGCAAGTTTAAAAGCAATAATTAGTAAAATGCGTTGAACCTTTGATTATTTTGCTTGATTATTTTTTCCGCAGGCGATAGGTAATTCGTCCCTTGGTTAAATCGTAGGGGGTCAGTTCGACTTTGACGCGATCGCCTGGCAGGATTTTGATATAATTCCGGCGGATTTTACCGGAAATATGTGCCAAAACGTTAAAGCCATTATCCAGATCGACCCGGAACATGGCATTGGGAAGCGATTCAGTTACGGTTCCCTCCATTTCAATTAAGTCTTGTTTAGCCAATTTACTCCTATCCTATTAATTGTTTGTTTCTGTGATTAATCGTAGCAATAATTTACTGGAAACCCTTTAGATTTCAAGGATTGCTTGTAATGCCGTGCGAATTTCTTCGAGTTCGCGATCGCCATTGACGGAGTGCAAATTACCTTGTTTTTGGTAGTAATCGATCAGAGGTGCCGTTTTTTGCTGGTAAACGACCAAGCGATTGCGAATGGTTTCGAGGTTATCGTCTTGAGAGCGACCCCTTGCCATTAAGCGATCGATCAATACTTGTTCGGGGACCTCTAAATTGAGAACCCGTAAGGAATTTTCCTGGCCTTGAGACAAGAGGCGATTGAGAAAAGATGCTTGCTCTACCGTGCGCGGGAACCCATCTAATATCCACCCTTTTTCGGCATCGGGTTCCTGCAAACGCTCTCGTACCAGGTCAGAAACGAGAGCATCGGGAACCAGATCCCCTTTATCCATGTAGGATTTAGCCTGTTGACCCAGGGGTGTATTGTTGGCGATCGCGCCACGTAAAATATCCCCCGTGGAAATATGGGGAATATTCACTGTTTCGGCTAACAGTTGAGCCTGAGTGCCTTTTCCAGCGCCTGGAGGTCCTAAAAAAATCAATTGATAAGTCATTTTGTTATTCGGTAATTGGCGATCGTTAAGGATTACTGGTTAGGAATTACGCAGTTAGGGAGCGAGACGCTCCCACTACCATAAGTATTGTTATGGTGGTGCGGGCATCTTGCCCGCTAATGGATAAGTTAATTACCAACCCATAACCCACAACAAATTACTGTTTCACCATGCCTTCATAGCGTTGAGAAATGACATAGGTTTGAATCTGCTTGGCAGTATCGATCGCCACCCCCACTAAAATAAGCAAGGATGTTGCACCCAATCCTCTCAAGGTTTGAATTCCGAGTAGGCTTTCCACTGCCGTCGGTACTGTAGAAACAATCCCTAAAAACATTGCCCCTAAGAAAGTTAGACGATTAATCGTTCGTTCTAAATATTCGCTAGTGGCTTTTCCCGGACGAATTCCCGGAATGCTGGAGCCCATTTTTTTCAAGTTTTGGGACATATCAACGGGATTGACAATTAAAGAAGCATAGAAATAGCTAAAAAAGACAATCAACGTAAAGAAAACCAGCACGTAAGCCCAAGGAGTCGGTCCATTAATACTGATGTAATTAGAGAAACGATTTAAACCTTCATGCAGTTGCCCTAACAACCCTTCTTTTCCT
>NZ_JAYGHV010000238.1:0-3455 GCF_034932145.1 Spirulina sp. 06S082
GGAGGGGGGGGGGGGGGGGGGGGGGGGGGGGGGGGTGGGGGAGGATGGGTTTAAACGCCGAAGGATTTGCCGCAGCCGCAGGTTTGGTTGGCATTAGGGTTGGTAAATTCAAAACCACCCCCAATTAAAGCCGTGCTGTAGTCGAGAACCAAACCGTAGAGATAGAGTAGGCTTTTGGGATCGCAAATGATCTGAAAGCCATCATAGTCGTAAACTTCATCATCTTCGCGAATGTTGGCCGGGTCTTCAAAATCCATCAGGTAGGACATCCCCGAACAACCGCCATTGCGAACGCCAACCCGCAAACACAAGTCTTTTCCTTGTTGTTTTCTCAAAACCAATAGATGTTCTAGGGCTGTCGGTGTGAGTTGAATCCCTTTTTGAATAGTTTGAGTCGCTTGAGTCATGGATAGAAAAGCTCCTAGGATTTATTATGGGAATTTTGATTTTGTTGTTCTGAAAACTATTTTACATTATCCATAATAGCGATTTCTCTCTATCTCGCGATTGGTTCTTGCTTTTTGCCCGTTGCCTATTGTTTATTTGACTGGTAACTGATGACTGTTCCGCGCTACAGTAGATAAACTCCATACGAGACTAATATAAAGCCGTCCTCCGCTATGGCGATCGGGACAGGGTTTCTACCCATTTTTCTGATGATGAGCAATCTTCCCACAAATACCCTGCGTCGATTGAAAAAAATTCCTCAAACTTCTAGCGTTTGGGAGGGAGATCGGCGATCGCTTACCGCCTTAAACAACGACGAACCGGATCGCGGCAGTGAAGGTGGTGACTGTATTCTCTGGGTAGACGGTTCCGAGGGAATGGTGCGGGCGATGGAAATTATTTCCCCTGAAATTGGGGTTGAGGCGATCGCCAGAACCTTGCTACGGGCAATTGAGAGTCCCCAAAGCCCAGGAAGACCAGCCAGACCGAAAAAAATTGTCGTGCGCGATCGTGAAGTTCAATTTTTCTTACGCGGTGCCCTGCAAAACCTCGATATTGCCATCGATTATGTTCCGGAATTGCCCATTATTGACGAACTGTTTCGCAGTTTCTCTGAGTTTCAAAATGCCCGTCCTCCCCGCTTGCCCCCTCAATATGCCAAGCTGTTACGGGAGGTAGCTGAAGAGATTTGGCAGCTTGCCCCTTGGGAATATTTAGAAGATTGCGATATTCTTGCCCTTGAAGTCAACTATGGAGATATTGAAACGTTATATGTTTCTCTCCTGGGAATGTTGGAACAAGAATATGGCGTATTACTCTATCGAACATTAAGTTCCTTAAAGCGATTTCGCGCTTCCGCCATCGAACAAAAATCAATGGAAGCGCTAGAAAGTGCCTTTCTGTCTCAAGATTGTTTATTCCTAAATTATGAAGTTGACGAAGATTCTGACTTCGATCTTGATGATGAAGATGCCAATTTAGCAGATTTGCCCTCTGATGAGATTATGCCTGTTTTTGGGAGTTTGCATCCTTATGAAGGATTGCGCCCTTTTTTGGATGAAGAGGAAGCAATTGTTGTTTATTCTTCCCTCAAAGCATTGGTCAGGTTTTGTGAAGAATATGGCGATCTCATGGAAGATGAAGATCGCATCCCCGCTTTAAACAAACGCTATGGCATTGAATTTCCGATAGGAGATTCCCCCAGCAAAACTTTAGACATCGGCGTAACGACACTACCGGAGTTAACTGATGAACTTTTGGATATGGGGGATGATGATGAGGAGGATGATACACCAGAAATTCGCGACGATCTATTTCCTGACAATTCTTTTGTGAGTATTGGCGTGTTGCCGTGGTCAACGGTCACAAAAATCCGTGCTAATCCGAGGGCTTATAATCAGGCTCGTGATTTTCCCGAGGAAGGGGAAGGATTGCCGATTATCCTCATCCAAACCTCTCGTCCCAAAGCGAAAGAGGCGATCGTTCGCATTCAAAATGAGGGCGGAATAGAGGCGATCGCCTTTACCCCAGGAGAAGACCCTTTAGCTGAAAACCACTACGATTTAGGATTAGTGAAAATGGGAGAAAACGTTCTCTATGTTTTTTCCGAATTTGTCGCCGATGACATTACTCACTTAAAAGCCAAGAAGAATTGGGAGCGACGTTTAGAAAAAACCAACGGTCATTGCGGGTTAGTTTTAGCAATGGGCGTAACGGGGGCTTCCCGAGGCGATCCGAAGCTAAAAGATATGTTGGCTCTTTTTGAAACCCGCGCTCTAGACTCAGAGGAGTTGGGAATTGGAACCTTACAATTAATTCCTCAAATGATGGGATTTGAAATGGACTGGTAAAAGCCAATCTTTTTTAATCTCTTCGTATAAATTGTGAGTTCCTTGCTCGTCGTTGGACAACCTCCCCACAATTTGGAGCTATGAATTTAGACTTTATTTCTAATAAGGTTTAATATCAACAATAACCGGAGCATGATCGCTGGGTTTTTCCAGTTTTCGCGGTTCAATATCAATGCTGCAACTCATAGCGCGATCGCAGAGTCCAGAAGTGAGATAATGATGGTCGATACGCCAACCGCGATTATTAGGAAAACCGCCGCGACGATAATCCCACCAACTATAATGTCCTGTCTCTTCTGTAAACTTGCGGAAAATATCTGTTAAGCCAATATTTAACACTTCTTGTAAGGCTTGACGTTCAGGAGGAGAAGCCATAATATGCTTTTGTTTGCCCTTGGGATTGTAAATATCGCGGTCTTCTAAAGCAATATTAAAATCACCGCAGACACAAAGTTCGCGATCGCCTTTTTGCAGGATTTGTAAATATTCTCGCAATACTTTCAACCAGCGCAATTTATAATCATATTTATCGCTATCCAATGCCGAACCATTGGGAACGTAAAGATTGATAATTCTCACATCATCTAAAACCCCAGAAATTACTCGTTTCTGTTCGTCAAACTCTCCCGCGATCTCTGTTCCTACTGTTTCTGTAAAGCCCATTTTCACATCTTCCAATGGTTTTTTACTGAAAAGAGCCACACCGTTATAAGCCTTCTGTCCAGATATATAGAGATGATAGCCGAGAGACTCAAAGGGTTCTCTCGGAAAGTCTGTATCGATAACTTTTGTCTCCTGCAAGCAAAGCACATCGACAGGATGAGTTTGTAACCAATTTTGCACGATCGCCTGACGAGTGCGAATTGAGTTAACATTCCAAGTGGCAATTTTCATGAGTGAGGGATGGAAAATGAACTGTGAGGGATAAAGAATCAGTTTTTTCGATCTGCTTCTGTTCCTTATTTTCTCATCTCATCTTCCCCATGAGCCAGAAAACATTGAAAAAAACTCTACCCTCAGAGTAAAAAGGAGAAAGGTTAAAGGTTTTGTTCTTCCCTCTTTCCTCCTCTTCTCATGCCCTCGAATTTATTTCAGCAAGCGAAACAAGGGAATCCGCAAGCGATCGCGCTTCTCCTCAACGAGAAACTCAATCCGAAG
>NZ_JAYGHV010000239.1:0-3442 GCF_034932145.1 Spirulina sp. 06S082
TGCTCCACATCCCGCACCTGCAAGCGAGATGCCCAAATTTTCAGATGTTCTCCTTCCCATTTAACGCCAAGAATGGGAGAACCCAGAGCCTCCTTGCAATCTACCGAGATTTGCCGTCCCTCGTCCAAACGGTGAATTTCATAGCGATCGTTTTCGAGTTCGTCCTTCTCGTAATAATCGAGCAATCGTTGCAAAATGGGAGCTATCTCCCGAACCCATTGCTCTTGCTGCGCTTGAAGGAGTTCTTCTGGACTGGGAGGTGAAGGGGTTGGATTGGACATTTCCGATCGATGCGTTGAGGGTTGAAAAGTGGTAAAATCGCTTGAGATTTCGCAATTGACCCCACGATGCTTTTGCAATCCCGGTAGAGTGTAGGCTCTCCCCAATTGCGTGCCGCTAAAAGCCACGCCCTCGCGACAATAACTGATTCCCGTAGCCACACCCTCGCGAGTCAAGCGCACTCGAACCGCGTTCGCGAAGCGTGGCTTTAGCCGTATCGCCTGCTGCTGTAGCCTTTGGATGAGTTCGGGAAGCGAGATCGGCTCTCGAGTTGCCTCATCGATGGCGTTTTGCAACTGTACCTTAACAGGGAGTTCGGGGAGTCCGAAGCGATCGCCTTCTTGTCGTTCTCGTCGATAGCGTCGTTCTTGTCCCACAGAGGGAGGTTTTCGCTCGATTGCCTCGGACTCTCGCACCGGACGCAGGCCAAACTCCGCTCTCAATTCCCGCAAAACTTGCTGCGATACGGCTAAAGCCACGCTATTCGCAAAGCGAAGGCTACGCCAACGCGATCGCAGTCCGAATGTAATCCTTTCTTATGATTATAAACTCGAACTAAATTTTGAAGATGAGGGAATTTACCAACTTTTTCCAGCGTTGTTAGATCGACAATGACTTGTAAAATAGGTTTTCTTCCAGCCTTTTTTTGAGAAAAAATTAGATTGAGAATGAAAGAACGAACCTTACGAATTAAAGAACGTGTTGACCATTTATAATGATTCAAAAAACGGCTGATAGCACTTTCAGATTTGGTCTGACAATCATGGGGAATTTGTGCTTTTCCTTGTAGCAATAAATTCTGATTTATTTATTTTAAAAAGCGCTATATTAACTTGCATAAATTGTAGAGCTTTATCATTCTTTACTAATATTTAATAAAAAACTATCTCTAAAAGAGAAAATCCCTCAAAGCACCTCTATACAAGTATTTCAGCCTTTAATCATCTCTATCAATTTTTTTGGTGCAAGATCTGAGTTAAAACTTTGTGGTGATTTCCTTGAGGAACAATGCGCCAAACTTTTTTTGAGTGTGGATGATTTGCGGATGGCGCTTTTCTAATGCAGGTTTTTTGGGAAATAAGAGGCGATTGGAGGCGAGATAAACAGTCAGACTTGTACCGGATAACAAGAAAAGTGAAGCGATCGCACTAAAACGGATGATAAAGGAAGAACGAACTCGAGGTAATTTCATTCGCATAAACTCACCAAAACATGAAGAAAATAACCCAATATAATCATTCATCCCGTCGCCAATATTTTAAGAAGAGAAATGACTATTCTTTGATTTTAGTGCAAAGGTGCTACAATGTTGGCGATCGCGTTAGAAAAACCGAGCAATGTTATTAGAACTGAAACGCTTTGACATTCTCCCCGGACAAAAACTCGTCCTGCGAGACGTAAATTGGCAGGAATTTGAGCAAATACTAGCAGAATTGGGAGAAAAACGTGCTTCTCGCATTGCTTATGCTAACGGAACTTTAGAAATCATGGCTTCTTTCCTCGAACGAGAAGTCAACAAAGTTTTAATTGCCGATTTTTTAGCGGCACTCCTTGAAGAACTTGATATCGAATTTTATCCCCTCGGTTCGACAACATTTAAACACAAACAGAAGAAACAGGGAATTGAGCCAGATAATTGTTTTTATATTGAACATGAAGCAGCCATTCGCGGCAAGAATCGCCTCGATCTCACTGTCGATCCACCTCCCGATCTGGTTTTAGAAATTGATGTCACTTCTCGCACCCATCCCGATATTTACCAAGCATTAGGTGTTCCCGAATTGTGGCGTTTTGAGAAAGGACGATTAAAAATAGCGGTTCTTCGAGGCGATCGCTACGTTGAAGTTACAGAAAGTCCTCATTTTCCCAATTTTCCCCTCATCGAAACCATTCCTCAATATTTGCAGAAAGTTAAAACCCAGGGACGCAATAAAACCATGCGAGAATTTAGAGCATGGGTGCGCGATCGCCATCTCTCTCAATAATTTTAAGTTTGAGATCGCACCATTCCCAACTAATAAGCAACCAGTTCTATCTCGCCATTTTTGAGAAAAACAACCCGGAATTGCGCAAGCGGTTTTTGCGGTACAACAGTTCCATTTTCTTCTCCAATTCCTGCTGCTTTGGGGTTGAGTAATTTAGGCAAAGGAGTTTCTCGTTGCAAGAGGTAAGCATTGCCATCTAAATACTCATAATCGGCAATTTCTCCCGTTTCCGTGACACCAATACGAAAAGGCAGATCGGCAACAACGGGAGTTTCTGGAGTCCATGCAGCCTGCAATTTTTCGCGCATGGCTTCCCGCAAATCCTCCAAGGTTTCCGAGTCTTCAATGCGTTCCCCTAAAGTACCCGTCCCTCTGCGTCCAGCTAAAGGACTAATCGTCGTGGTACCATTGCGAGTGAAAGACAACTCAAATTCCGCGATCGCCTCTTTTTGAGCAATATCATCTTCGGTGGGAAGAAAACGCAGATTGGCAAGCGGAGTTAATTCTGTCTGGGCTTCAGTGGTTTCTCCGAGGGGTTCATAGTCGATAATAGAACCATCTAAAGTTGCAACAAGGCGATAAGTGAGGTCTTGCTCGATCGCCTCGCGATTGTCCCAAGCGTTTTCAATTTCTCGGCGAATATGGCGTTGCAGAAAACTAATTTCCGTCGGATCGTCAATTTCTGGCGCATCCGCCAGTAATGTTTGTAAATCTTCTGGAGAGATAGGCGGTGCAGAAGGTTCGTTCTGAGACTCCTCCGAGACGTTCTCGCTGCTCGTTTCCCCCTGAATAACCTCCGGGTCTTTCACCTTGGGAATAGGCAGCATAAAGAGCAAAGAAGCGGCGATCGCCAAACTTCCTATCCCGGTCATCATCGGCGTTGCTCGTTTAGTCAAAGGAATATCAGCTTTGCGATGACGACGGCTAACCGGAATCAAATGCAGAGACAAATCCGGTAAAGTTCGATTATCCGCAAATAACTGATCTACCGCTTCCACTAGATCGAAAAGTTGAATCGTGTTGAGGTCAAAATGTAGGGGCTTCGACTCCTCCGCATCCTCCCCTTCAGATTTGTGTTGCCAGAGGAGATGATGAATATCGGGATTATTTCCCTTCAATAAGCGCACGCTTTCATTAGGATATTCTAAATCTACAGGATGGCGAATGCCGCTTAAGAA
>NZ_JAYGHV010000240.1:0-3364 GCF_034932145.1 Spirulina sp. 06S082
AAGTCACTATGGCGAGGAACAGAACGATGCTTCTCAGTAGGGCGGCAAATATACTCACTTGTATTGAAATTTCGAGCAGAAATCCCTTGCAAAGTGGCGAAAGTATAAGCGATAGCAATCAGTAAAAGCGATCACGCAAATAATACTGGTCTAAATTACTATCAAACTGTTCTCCAGCAAACAGATAATCATTCTCGCTATTACCAACAGAATCAATTAAATTACCATAAGCATCATAACTGTAAACATCCGTGACATTACCATTCTCAATTGTCTGAGAAACCCGACTATTATCATAAGTATAACTCACTGTCTCTCCACCCTGAATCATTGCCTCCAAAAGAAAAGACATTAATCTATCACTTAATCTTCTGATAGAATATAAAGATCGACATCAATTTCTGCATTCAATTGAGCAAGTTTTTTAACCAATTTTTTATCAAAAGAAATCGTTGGTCGATTATCCTCATCGTAGATATATATTGTACATTCTAGTTCAGCATAATATTTACAACATATTTTAACAAAAGATTGCCAATTGTCTTCAATTTTATTTAAAACAACTTCAATGTGTTTTGATAACTCGATTGAATTGTCAAGTTCAGATTTAATAGTCCAACCATTTTGTTTATGAGAAACACTTGCATTTGGGTATATTAAATCACCTTTTTTCCAAACCTTTGATGGTGTTACTCCAACGAAAGCAGTAATTTCGTCGGGATCGCAATCAAAGTTAAGAACTGTAAATGCACAAAAAAACTCATTCTTCATTGTTTGAACTTCATATACTCTAATTTGATTATACATCAAAATTTATTTAAGTTTTTTAAGATTGATTCCTGTAGGTTCACCAATAGCATTCCTCATTCCTTTGGGTTTGACATAAACATTGCCTTTTTGATCTTTATAAAGATCTCTTTTAGAAGCATTTTCCTTACCTTTCAATTCATGAATATCATATCCAGATTTTTTTAGTTTCTTGATGTCTTTTTTACTAAGCTCTACGTCTTCTTTTGTGTCCCGATCCATATAATCATCATCTATATCGTCATTGTCTTCAGCCCCATCTTCAGAATTGATTGCTGCAATAAAAATTCCATACTTAGCTAAAAATAAAGCTAGTGCTAATCGAGTGCTTAATATTGATAGTAGTGGAGTAAAAGTAGCATAGGATTGAGATGCAAGCTGTCCTATTTGAGCAAAAACAGAATTAACTTCAGTTAAAGTAAACAATCCACTCGGGTCAATACCATTTATAGGATCAGCATTAGCATACAAATATTTATGCAGAGTAATTGGGTCAAAGTTATTACCCTCATAAGTATCCCTTCGTGTAAACCGTCCCACACTCGGATCGTAATAGCGTTGACGCAAATAATACTGTTCCAAACTCTCATCAAACTGCTCACCAGCAAACAGATAATCATTCTCACTATTGCCAACCGAATCCGTTAAATTGCCATAAGCATCGTAATAATAAACGTCCGTGACATTACCATTTTCATCCGTCAAACCTCGCGTACTTCCCAAACCATCCACCAAATAATAAGAATCTACATCATTTCGCTCCTGAGAAATCAAATCCAAACCATAGAGATAACTTACATCTTTTTTTATTAATATATTGTTTGTAAATCTAATAATAATTCTCCAATTTTATTGGCTTCTATATTACATTTTAAAACTTTTTTTATGAGAGGTTCAAAACCTTGCTTATCTTCAGAAACAACGTAAGGTGTTATTTCTACTTCTATATCATTAGAAGTTACGAAAACAAGAGAACTGTTTTTCTCGATCATTTTCCAACTTTTAAACCCTGTAGCTTTGAGGGCTGATTTGGGTAAGACAATTAGCCGATCGGAATCATGAGGAATTTGATCTTTTGAAAATTCTAGAATTTCTAAAACTTTGATACCTAGCTCATGAGACTTTGTTTCTGAATTGAGTGTAAATACAGGCTCACAGGCAATCCAGATCCCAAAGACAGTTCTAGATTGACAAATCAGATATATAGCTTTTTTGTTAAAGTAGATTTGACATCCTTTCATAATAAGAGCCTAGGGAATTGGACTGAACACGATACGAATTCCATACCTTTGAGGAGCTTCTTTTAAAAATTGAGTTATTGCCTGTGCCTGTGCTCGCGTCATTACACCATTTTCAATTGCAACTACTAATACTCGCTCAGAAGGAGAAGGGACAGTAGTTCCTCCCCATGTTCTACCATTAAAACGGGCTAATTTACTAGCGTAGTCATCAAGTTTATTAATCAGTCTGCTTGGTTTTGCATAAGTTGTCAAAGTTAAATCTAAACTTTTGATTGATGTAGCGACTCCATTAACAAAATCATCAATCACTGGAAAATTAGAGATGTGTCTAAGGCTTGCGGGTCTTCCTAAAACCATTTGTTCTATGTGCCGACCTCGTTCTACGGCTGATGCTACATTCCAAATCGAATTTGGCGCTCGTGCTGCTCGAACTGCTCGGATTGTACTCTGACCTGCAAGTCGAATTCTGAAAAGCGATGTGGCACGCTGTACTCCTGCAAGAGTTACTCCAACTCCCAAACCGACTCCTACATCGAAAGCTACACCAAATGCCACATCTCCAGCAACTTTTGCTAGGTCTGCTCCACTTGCCAAATTTTTGGCCGCTTCGACGGTACGCAAAGGAACACTAAATGCCAAGGAAGTCAAAACATTTTGAAGAACAAATGTAGAGTTTATCTCAGGAAGAGAAGCTAAACCAGAAGGATCGATATAACTAACTGGATTCCCATTAGCATACAAATACTTATGCAGAGTAATCGGCTCATTATTCCGACCTTCATAAGTGTCCCTTCGTGTAAACCGTCCTACACTCGGATCGTAGTATCGTTGACGCAAATAATACTGGTCTAAATTACTATCAAACTGCTCACCAGCAAACAGATAGTCATTCTCGCTATTTCCAACAGAATCAATTAAATTTCCATAAGCATCATAAGAATAAACATCTGTCACATTACCATTCTCATCCGTCAACCCTTTTGTACTTCCCAAACCATCCACCAGATAATAAGAATCTACATCATTTCGCTCCTGAGAAATCAAAGCGTCCGGTGTCGGGGTCGTATTCCGTGCGGATGCCATCGCGTTCCAAGGGGTCTTCAATGCGGGTGAGATAGTGGGGGCGATCGCTTTTCCTCAATTCTTCTCAATTTACCAAAAAGAACTTGACAAGCGTTGAAAACTCTTTCATTCTGTATAATGGAGTCAAACGTATTGATTCCTTCTTTCTTTAAAGCAATGGTACAACAACTTTCTCCCCTCACCATTGAAGACGAACTTCTTTATCCCGATCGCGACGGTAAACCCTTGGCTGA
>NZ_JAYGHV010000241.1:0-3354 GCF_034932145.1 Spirulina sp. 06S082
AGATACAGTAATTGTCCTGTTAAAAGTGCAATACAAAGGCACCCTAATTAAACAACTCCAAGGCGGTAGCGAAACTAATATAAAGCCGTCCTATAAGGACGGGGTTTCTACCCATTTTTTCTGATGAGTGGCGATCGCATTGGCAACTACAATGCGCTTTCGAGGTTGAGAGAGTTGCGATCGCGTTTTCCCGATCGCATGGAACTCAAGTTATTGGGGACGCACGAAAAATATTTGGTTTGCGATCGTCAGTTTGCTTTGGTGGGAAATCACAATACTCTCAGTTCTCTCGA
Source organism: Spirulina sp. 06S082 (assembly GCF_034932145.1). Taxonomy (NCBI): domain Bacteria; kingdom Bacillati; phylum Cyanobacteriota; class Cyanophyceae; order Spirulinales; family Spirulinaceae; genus Spirulina; species Spirulina sp. 06S082. The sequence continues at coordinate 294 of NZ_JAYGHV010000241.1, forward strand.
TACGCTGTATGCACCGCGAGAAATGGGGGTGAAAACAACGGATGCAGGCATCCTTGAGACACTGAGAGAAGACTATACGAATGCGCCAGATCTTCGCGATGTTTTCCACGAACCGGAAAAAGTTGCCGCGATCGCTTCTCAATTATTCTAAATATGGCATAATAACAATAGAGGAGCATTGAGGAGTGACAGAAGAATGGCAAATTGAATTTTACTCGGATAATGAGGAGGAAATTTCGCCAGTTCGACAATTTCTCCAAGATGCAGCATTAACTAAGGGGGAATTGAAACAACTTCAACTCCGTTTAAAATTACTGCAAGCGTATGGATTACAGTTATTAATCAAACGTTCGGATATTCTCGCCAAAATCAAAGGAGAGGACAATCTTTATGAGTTGCGCTTGGACAATACACCCCATAATCCTCGCATTTTTCTCTGTGCTTTGACAGGAAAACGCTTGGTTTTATTACACGGGTTTAAAAAGAAAAGCCAAAAAACGCCTAAACGGGAGATTACTAAAGCAATTCAACGACAAAAGCGATTATTAGAACGGGAGGACAATCAAAATGAAGAAGAACAATGAGGTATTTGAATTTCTGGAAGATTTGCTTCCCGATGCCCCAGAAATGCGCTTAATCGAACGTCAAGAACTGTTTCGGATTGCTTTAACTCAAGCAATGCGATCGCTGCGGAAACAGTTAGGTGTAACTCAGAAGGAATTAGCACAACGTTTGGGGGTGACTCAAAGTTGGGTTTCTAAATTGGAAAGTGCCAATAATGACCATACTTTTGAGTCTGTTTTAGCGTATTTGGATGCGTTGGGGGCAGATTTTAATGTTTCGATTTTGTTGGGCGATCGCGTGATAGAAACGATTGCTGCACGGTTGAGATTATCTCAGTCAGAGGTTGATGCGGCAATTCAAACAGTATTAGATAAAAAAGAGGAAACAGAAGCGATCGCGCCAATAAATCGACCTGTTTTCGATCTAGTTTCTCCAGAGGAGAGAGAGAAATGCGATCGGGCGCAGGCTATCATTGCGAAGAAAGGATTTTGGGATAGGGTAGCATGAGAACGATTACTTTTTATTCTTATAAGGGAGGCGTAGGGAGAACCCTAGCTGCTGCTAATTTTGCCGTTTATTTAGCGGAAAAGTTAGGGCAAAGAACGGTGATTGTTGATTTCGACTTGGAAGCACCGGGGATCGATGCCAAGTTTCCACTTTTACAACTTCCTGAAGAGCAAAAAGGGGTTCTCGATTATATTTTGGAATATCAAATCCACAATCGCGATCCGGGGAGTATTGCGGAGATTTTCCTACCAATTCCTTTGGAGGGAATTGAAAAAGATGTTCCGCTTTGGTTGATTCCGGCGGGACAATATTTATCTGAAGACTATTATCGCAAACTCAGTCAGTTAGATTGGGGTGTTGTTTTTTCAGAACAGCGTAATGGTGTAGAGTTTTTTCAGCAATTTTTAGCGAGAATTGAGCAAGAATTACAGGCAGATTTTGTGATTATTGACTCGCGAACAGGAATTACTGAAATTTCGGGTTTATGCACTCAGCAGTTAGCAGATGAAGTGGTAATACTATCTTCGATGAGTTCAGAAAGTATTCGAGTGACTAAATTTATTAAACAATTAATTCAAGATAGCCATTTTGCTAAAGTTATAGAGAAAGAAATTGATGTTAAGTTAGTTGTTTCTCGGATTCCTAAACCAGATAACTTAATAGAATTTAAAAGTAAATCCTGCGAAATATTCAAGATTCCAGAAGAAAAAATATTCTTTCTGTTTTCTTGTCATCATCTCGAACAAGAAGAATTTTTAGCAATTTCTAACTCGGAAAAAGATGAAGAATTGCTAAATAACTACATTAGATTATTTTATGGACTCAATTTAGAGTTGGCAGATCAAAACATCATCAAAGAAATTGAAAAAATGAGTAGTCAAATTTTATCTCTTCCTACAGAAAAATCAAAGAAAGAAATTTTAGAAATGATTTCAATTTATCCTCATCCAGAAGTTTATCGCATGGGAATGCGCTTTTTCTCATTGTGTAAAAATAATAAAGATATGCTTTATTGTAGTTGGAAACTTTTTAACTTATTTCCTGATGATGAAGAGACTCAAGAAAATTTAAAAAAATATTATTTGGATTTGATTAATTTTCATGTTTCCTTTAACAAGGATAATTTTCAACTACAAATCACAAGATTTGCCACACTTATTGATGAATCAATTAAACAGAAAACTCTTCTTGTTATAGAACCTTTATATATAAAAAACAAATTAAAAGACAAAGAAATTTTGATTTATGCACTAATATTATTCAGTTTTAAAAAATATGAAAAAAGCTGTGAAATTGCTTTGCGTCTATATAGAGAAGATGAAATAATATCAGAATCGACAAAGCAAGAAGCATGGGCTATATTTTATCAAGGTGCATTAGCTTTAAATTGGACAGATGACGATGGAGCGGTAGATTGTCAATTAATCAAAAATACAGAAGTAGAAAATCTTCTATCTAATTTATTTCCTAAATTTGATGTATCACCTAACGATTTAGAAGTCTTTCCTGAACCTACTAGAATTTCAAGTGATTATATTTCTTCATTTTATAGTTATGAAGATGAACCAGGTTTGGATGATATACCATTTTAAACCGAGGCTTGAGAATTTTTCTATCTGTGTCGATGCGATCTCACAACTATGGCAAGGCCGCTCTCTCTGTGGTTTAGAAAACTTTACCAGAGCAGATCAAGAATTTCCACGCTTACATGGATATACCGCAGGTAAAATTGAATTGACAACAGGAATACTTTTTTCTTCAATCCACAATCGAAGACTATAACAGGCAAATTTGGATTATTAAAGCATTAGGAATCACGGGGACGGGAGCCGTTGCTGTCTTAGTTTTGCAATACAAGCTAAATAGGGTTTGCTGAAAAGAGATAAAAAGATTGCTGTGTAAGGCTTAGAGAAACAAAAAAATAGAATTAAATGGGATAAAAAGGGGTAAAATAGAGAAAAACCCCGCATTTTTACGAACAGATGTACAG
>NZ_JAYGHV010000242.1:0-3319 GCF_034932145.1 Spirulina sp. 06S082
CTAAATGATATAATTTTTGTGCTTGTTCTATTTCTGTATAAGATTGCAACTCAAGGGGAGTTTCTGAACTATAAATTTTGTCAAATACGGCGATAATTTCTGGAGGGAGTTGTTTTAAATAGCAACGATAGCGGTGCAAATGACTGCCATAAATATCTGCATCGGCGATCGCCTTCTCTCGCAATGTTACAAAATCTCTTTCTCCTCTCGCTAAGTCAAGCAAAGATTGCTGTACTAAATAAGGATGTCCTCCGACTAATTCCCGAAGACTATTAACTTGTTCTTCTTCCCATTCTAAGCCATGTAACGTTGCCAGTTCTAAAACTTCTTCTGAGGTAAATTCGGGGATAGAAATCTGCGTCCCAACATTAAACGGCGATTGATTAATTTCTAATTGTTCGTATAACTCAGTATGAACGATTAGCAACGATAAATTTTGCCAAATCTTCCTTGTTTTTGCCTGTTCGTGTAATGTTCTGAGAATTCCTAAGAATTCCCCCGCAATCTGAGTATAGGGAAAAATGCGATCGACATCATCTAAGGCAATAACCAGGTGTTTTTCATCGTCAAGCAAGTATTTTTCAAAATAGGTCATGCACTTGACTTTATTATTACCTAACTTACTTTGCCAATGCTGTGCAATTTGATTCTCCTCTGCTAAAATTTCTGTAACGCTGGTACAAAACCAAAGTAAAAAACTCTCTAAACTGGCAAAATCTGACGCTTCCGCAAGCCGTAAACTCAATCTCGCAATGCGATCGCCTTGACTCTTTCGATAATTCAATCCTTTGGTCATCAAAGCAGTTTTTCCCATTTGCCAAGGTGCTTTAATCCGAACTAAACAACCCGCTTGAGATAAAGCCTGATAAAACGGTTGTTCGATTTGAGGACGTTCTAATTCTTGCAAATTTGTAACAATTTCTATCTTTTCCTTGACAAGAGAAAGCCCATGAGGATGAGAAGTTTGCCAATCTTGCCAATGTCGTTCTAATGTTGTCCGAAAATTGCGCTTTTCAACCCTTTCTCCCAAAGCATCGGAGAGTTTTTTCCATAGTTCCTGCCCAATCGTACCGCGAATATAGTCGGGATTAAAATTAGCCTCGCTGGCAATATCTTCGTACTTTTTCTTTTGCCAGGATCCTTGCAAAACGATCGCCTCAATATCTGTTAAATGTTCCCCCGTGCGATCGCAAAGGAGGCGATCGGCAATTTGTAGTAGTTCAGCTTGTCCAAATTTCATATTTATTTAACCCACTCAATACGATAAAATTAAAGATAATTTACAATTGTAGCGATCGCGATGAGTCACCCCAAAACCGCCCCCTTTGGTGCATGGAAATCTCCCATTACTGCCGACCTTATTGTATCGGGAATGACTGCCTTAATCGATATTTTCGTCGAGGGAGAAACAATTTATTGGTTGGAGGGACGACCCTCAGAAGGGGGACGAAATGTTATTGTACAAGGAACTTCTGATGGGGATGCCGTAGATATTACCCCGCCATCGTTCAATGTTCGCACTAGGGTTCACGAGTATGGTGGAGGGGCGTTTTTAATTGCGGCAGAAACCCTCTATTTCTCCAATTTTACGGACCAACGACTCTATCGACAAGTTCCAGAGTATGAACCGCAAGTATTAACTCCTGAAGGTCAAAAACGCTATGCTGATGCAATTTTAGATTCCCAACGCGATCGCCTCATTTGCGTCTGCGAAGACCATGCAGGAGAAGGAGAAGCGAAAAATACCTTATCAACTGTCAATTTAAACACAGGAGAAGTCTGGGAACTGGTATCGGGAAGTGATTTTTATACCTCTCCTCGTTTGAGTCCCGATGGTTCTCAATTAGCATGGATTGATTGGAATCATCCCAATATGCCTTGGGATGGGACAAGATTATGGATTGCAACGATACAAACCGATGGAACTTTGGATAAGGTGCAGTGTATTGCAGGGGGGGAAGAAGAGTCAATTTGCGCCCCAGAATGGAGTCCCGAAGGTGTTTTATATTTTGTCAGCGATCGCAATAATTGGTGGAATTTATATCGTTTTGTAGCGGGTGAAATTGAGTGCATTTGCGAAAAAGAAGCAGAATTTGGTTATCCTCGCTGGGTCTTCGGGGAAAAACCTTATACCTTTTTAACTGAAAATGAAATTCTTTGTAGCTATTCTCAAAATAGTCGCAGTTATTTAGCAAAACTCGATACAAATGCCAAAACATTAAACACTTTAGATGTTCCTTTTACCAGCATTCATTCCGTGACAGCAGCAGGAGAACGCGCTTATTTTATCGGAGGTTCTCCCACAGAACCCACACAACTTGTCGAACTGGATTTAAAGACACTGAATTATAAGACTTTAAAGAAATCTAGCACCATTGAATGTAACCCAGACTATTTTTCTATTCCTGAAGCGATCGCCTTTCCCACAGAAGAGGGAAAAACTGCTTATGGGTGGTTCTATCCTCCCCAGAATAAAGATTATCAGCCCCCAGAAGGAACATTACCTCCTTTATTAGTTAAAAGTCACGGGGGACCCACCGCAGCGACATCAGCAAGTTTTAATTTGAGAATCCAATATTGGACGAGTCGCGGTTTTGCATTTGTAGATGTAAACTATGGAGGAAGTACGGGATACGGACGAGAATATCGCCAACGCTTGCAGAAAAAATGGGGCATTGTTGATGTTGATGACTGTACGAATGTGGCACAATATTTGGTGAAAGAAGGACGAGTAGATGGGGACAAATTGGCGATCGCCGGAGGAAGTGCAGGAGGATATACGACCCTTGCAGCTTTAACGTTCAAAGATGTTTTTAAAGCAGGAGCAAGCTATTATGGAGTCAGCGATTTAGAAGTTTTGGTCAAAGATACTCACAAGTTTGAATCTCGCTATCTTGATAGTTTGATTGGGAAATATCCCGAAGAGAAACACATTTACGAAGAACGTTCTCCCCTTCATTTTACCGATCGCCTTTCTTGTCCCGTCATTTTCTTTCAAGGATTAGAAGATGAAGTTGTTCCCCCCAACCAAGCAGAAATGATGGTGGAAGCAATTGAGAAAAAAGGGCTACCTGTTGCTTATGTTCCTTTTGCAGGGGAACAACACGGATTTCGTCGCGCTGAAAACATCAAACGCGCTTTAGATGGGGAATTTTACTTTTATTCTCGCGTTTTTGGTTTTCAACCCGCAGAGGCGATCGAACCAATTAAAATTATGAATTTAGATTGAATTTGACCCTCCCCGCTCTAAAGAGACGGGGATTCGGAAGCAGTCCAAAAATGGACTCTTACAGGCGTAGTCAAAGCGCCTCTACTGACT
>NZ_JAYGHV010000243.1:0-3248 GCF_034932145.1 Spirulina sp. 06S082
TGGGTTTGAGATTTAGGATGGGTTTGAGATTTGGGCTGGGTTTGAGATTTGGGCTGGGTTTGAGATTTGGGCTGGGTTTGAGATTTGGGCTGGGTTTGAGATTTAGGTGGAGTTTTAGGTTTTTGGATTTTGGCTGTTGTTGGGGCAGACTGTTCGAGTTCGTGCAGTCGTTTGAGAGAATTTTCAAAGGTAATGAGATTGGGAATATCGAGTTCTTCTTCTTCGGGTATTTTCGGTGCTTCTAACTTAGGAGATTCTGTCAACAGAAAATCTCGCAAATCTTTGAGGGGATCGTCAAGTTCTTCAGCACGGGGTTTAAAGAGACTAGAAACTGCTGGAGATGAGGTTTTCGGTCTAGCTTTCCGTCCCCCCGAACCATTTTGGCGTTGGCGATCGCCCTGAGATTGTGATTTGGGAGGAGGGGGCGGCGTTTGACGGGCTGTTGCTGTCTGTTTCGGAGTGTTTTTTCGATCGATTGATTTCTCGTTGGTTTGAGGGGTGATGTTATTGGCAGAAGATGAACTGAGAGCCGACTCTGGGAGATCGGGCGGGGGATTCGTGTCAGAGAGATTGGTTGTAGAATGCACCATAGGAGGATTTTCAGGAGGATTATCCTGTTTTACAGTTTCGGTTGCGCTGTTTTGTTTTTCTGGAGAAGTTTTCTGCGGTTCGAGAGAGGAAGAGACTGATGGTTCTACGACTTGACTCTCTTCTATGTCTTCGGCCAGAGAGGGTATCTCAGTATTGGAGTTTTCAATATTGGAGTTTTCAGTATTGGAGTTTTCAATATTGGAGTTTTCAGTATTGGGTGGCTGGCTTTTTAATTCGGTAGGTTCAATTAAACTCTCGAATAGAGCAGGGATATTTTCTGTATCAGCTAAAGATGGCCAATCATCATGCCAATCATCATGCCAATCATTATCAGAAAAAGAGGGTGTTTCGGCACGATCGTCGGAGGGAGAAGGTGAGGGAGAAGGTTGAAATTTGGTGATTTTCTGCGCCCAGGTTGAAATGGGGGGAGCGATCGCCTCTTCTGAGTCTTCGGAAAGGCGATCGCCAGACGAGAGAGAGTCAAATTGAGGGGGATCTTGGGGAGTTTGACCCAATAATTGCTCGAGGTCGTCAAAGGTTAATCCTTCTGGATCTAGTTCTGAATTGGAATTGGGCTGCGCGATCGCAGAACCTTTACTTTCTGAGGCTTCCGACCGTCTATTTCTTGGGTCATTTTCTGGGTCATTTTCTGGCGGGGTCTTGGGTTCGAGAGATTCTTCCGTTAATTCTTCATTATCCGGTTCCGCCCAGAAATCCAGCAAAGCATCCCATGCTTGAGTGCGTTTTGCTCCATTATCCGAACCCCGAGACCGATCCGCCCCGTTCCCGTTTGAGTTTCCTGAAGTTGAATTTTGTTTAAACATCATAAGCCACCATCCGCATCCCGAGGATTCAACCCCATAGCACCAATAGTAATTCAATTCTCAAGTATCAGTAAAGAATGAATTGAGAATCGGCGAAAAAAATCGCAAAGCGTTGCCTCTCATTCCTTTTAATACCTTACACCCTAAACCCTACAGCGTTCTGCTAAAAAATTGAAGTTGGCAAGAGAGGCAAAACCAGACTGGTAAAATAGTAAACCAAGGGGGCTGTAAAAACATAGCTGTCTGTGCGATCGAGGATGCCTCCATGGCCAGGAATGAGTTGTCCGGAATCTTTAACCCCAGCGTCTCGTTTCATCATCGATTCGGTTAAATCTCCTAAAAGACTGGTAATCCCAATGGATATTCCGATGAGAACGCCACTCAACTGCCAGCTATGCCAGTGTAAATACCATGCCCCCAATGTGGCAACGCTGATGCTGCCTAAGATACCAAATACGGCTCCTTCTACGGTTTTTTTGGGGCTAATAGGGGACAGTCGCGTGCGCCCAAAATATTTGCCCATCAGATAGGCACCAATATCCGCAGCCCAAATACAGCCAAAGGTTAAAAAGGTAGTGGTTAGGGCGGGGGAAAGATGATTGAGGCTAAAAGGGGCTTGCCAGGAGCGATCGCCGAAAAAATTGAGCAAAAAAGGAACATCCAGAGGGGAATTGGCTATTGCTTCCTGGGGGTTCGCGATCGCCAAATCTACCCGCAAGCGGATCCAATAACTCGGCAAATATCCCCCATAAAATAAGCCTAAAATCGAGGTGGAAATATCGGCGATCGTGGCAATTTTAGGCTGAAAGAGCAAGTAAAAACAGATTAAGGTCCCGCTTATGGGAAAAAGTGCATCGGTAAGATTGGGGACGACTGTGGCAATAATCAGTAAGAGTTGAGAAAGAATAAGAGTTGTTTTGGCGGCGGGTTCAATTCCTTTTGCTCGCACCATTTGAAAATATTCTGATTGTCCCAAAAAAACGATAATCATAAATCCGGCGGTAAAGACCCAGCCACCAGCAATAATCATTAATAGGGCGACGGCGATCGCAATGATTGCACTCAAGATGCGAGACCAAGGCATAAGCAATTTATAATTCCAAGTTAAAAGTTAAAAACTAGGCTTGTGAAGATATTTAGGTTAAGAAAATCCTATCAAAAATTTAAAGATAAATAAAAGTTAATTTAGCATTCTCGTTAATGGTCAACTGCATTAGAATTTTTCCCCGCTCAAAATGAAGATGGGATTAACGGCAGCAAAGGTTTGATGAATACCGCGCTTTTCCAAGCGGTTTGCTGATGATTGCACGACTTCGAGGTTTCTGGCTTGCAGTTGTGCAAATCCTTCAGAAAGGGCGTAAAGATTTTCGAGATTATTGGCAGTGGCAACAATTCTACCTTTGGGTTGCAGTTCTTCCCAGAGGGCTTTGAGGACGATCTGAATCGGTTTCCCCCCTTCCAAGCAAATTCGCTGGGGTTTGGGATGCAGGTCTTGCAAACAATCCGGCGCATTTCCTTCAATAACGCTAACATTCTCAACTGAAAAGCGATCGCAGTTCCGTCGGATTAAGTTGGCAACTTCTTCATCTCGTTCTACAGCAACGATTTTACCTTTAGGGCAAAGCAATCCTGCTTCTATGGGAATTGTTCCGGTTCCTGCGCCAATATCCCACAAAACGGAGTCGGATTCCAAACGCAGTGCAGAGAGGAGCAGGAGTCGCACTTCTCGCTTACTTAAAGGAATTCCCGGAAGTTGCTCGAATAAGTCATCGGGAATCCCCGGAGTTGTATAAGGCCAGAGCATGGTTAAGAGTGGGCGTGGGGGAGGTGGGG
>NZ_JAYGHV010000244.1:0-3032 GCF_034932145.1 Spirulina sp. 06S082
AACTTCGTTTCATTAGTTGATTGAACTAAAGTTTGTTCTAGAGTCATTTTCTCAGTGACATCTTCAACAAACAAAATCAATAAATTCTTTTTATTCTCGACTTGTCCATAATGCTGAAAATACAAATCAATATATAAATTTGTTTCGCGATCGCCTTGTCGAGTAATCCCTTGCAGAGCAAAATCTTCTCGTTCTCCTGCTAAAATTTCTGCTAAAATCTCCTCACAGCCAAATAGTTCGGGAAACCCCTCCCGAATGTCTTGTCCCATTTCAATGAAATCAGATTCATCAACAAATTGCCGAACGCCCTGCGATCGCGCAATAATTGTTAAATCTGGATCGAGAACCAGATAATGAATGTGATGGGGAATAATGATATTGTGCATGGGATTAAATTATCCGTCACCAATTCTTAGGAAGCGAATAACGAATAATAACGAACAAATAAATTAGACAGCAACAAGCATACTAGCCGCCAATTCGTGAAAAAGGTCATTCACGTCTTTTCCTGTTTTTGCCGAAGTTGCATAAGTGGCAATGACTTGGGGATAATCAGCTTGAAATTGATTGTTTGAGTGAGAAAGTTGAAAGACTTTCTCCTCACTAATCAAATCTGATTTATTCAAAGCAATAATAACCCATCCTTTAGGATTAATCTTGAAAAATAAATCGAGATGATCCCGTAAATGCTCCATCGTTTCTTGACGCTTGACATCGGCAACAATAATTGCACCCTTTGCACCCTGAAGATAAGCCGGGGCGATTGACTTAAACTGCGTTTGCCCCTCAATGTCCCAAATCAAAAGTTCAACGGGTTTTTCTTCTTCTTTCTCTCCTTTGAGGGTGACTACTTTACGAGATAATTTTACTCCCACGGTAGACAAATATTCGTCACTGAACTGATTATCTACAAATCGACGAATTAGACTGGTTTTCCCCACACTGAAATCCCCAATCAGACAAATCTTTTTAGAAATTTTACCCATAAACTACTCTACAAAAATCCTTAAAGACATTGTAATTATTCGTCTGAGAACGCTAATTCAAAGCGAACGCAGCGACTCCATTTTAACGGTTGTTCGGCAGCTACATCCGGGGGAGCCTCGGGAACGCTAATGGCCTCCAAGCGTTCGGCACTGATGCCGCGACGCTCTAACTCTCGTCGTACCGCGATCGCCCGTTCTGAGGAAAGCACTTGATTATTTTCCGATTGTCCCGTCGGATCCGCATGACCGATAATTTTTAAACGCAGTTCGGGGTGTTCGTTGAGAAATCTTTGAATGGGAGCAAGGGTACTAGATATTTCTTGGGATGTCAATCGCGAGGAAGCCTCTTCAAAATAAAGGCGCTTTTGCAAGACTTCTGGGAGTAATTGGGAGCGGTCTACGGTATCAATACCGGGTAGCTTTTGAAAAGCATTAATAATCGTACTGTAATCTTCCAATTTGGCGACTCCTCCTCGCAAGATTACCTTACCTGGAGAATAAGCGGCAGTAATATCAATATCGCGCTCGCGGTTAAGCAGAGAAGTCACTAACTCAATCGAAGTTGCAACCCAAGCGGGATCTGGGGGAACTTGCACTACTGCAATTTGATTATTGACCTCCAGTTTGGGATTAATTCCCTGTACCATTGTTGTTGCATTATTTTTAATTTCCATCGAAGGAACGCGCCCAGTGAGGGTTACTTTTTTACCGCGAACTATAGGTTCTAGTTCGGTATAAGACGATGCTTCTAAATCCACTAAGGCATCTTCAATGCGAGTTTCCATGCGCTGGTTGAGATAACCGCGTACTTGAAAATAGCCCCAAGGTAGAATGACGAGAAGAACAACTGCTCCCAATAAGCTCAGTAATGCAGTGGGAGATGATTTCTTTTCTGATGGGGGAGGGGGAATTAATTTCTCTAATAGCGCGGGAATAGCGGTGGGAACGGTTTCAGAATCTCCTTCAAATTCTTCCATTTCCCGCCCGTGTTTCTGGACGATTTGCCCGAGGGTTCGACGCAGATGCTTGATGAAAGGTTGGGGTGGATCTCCTTTCACGGCGACGGCGAGATAGCAATATCCCGCTACTTCTAAAATAATGCGAGAATCTCCATATTCAATCTCGTTAAGCTCGGCAACTTCCCCAGATTGGGCAATACAGTCATTGACAAAACTGCGAATGGCGGTGAGCATTCCTGCTAACATATTCGACTCGAGGCGCTGTTCTAAGGCGGGTTGAATTTCTGAGATGACCAGTCCCGAGGCTTTGTGAATCAGGAAAATTGCCTGTACTGTGACGGGCATGGATTCTTGCAGGATTAATTCTGCTTCGGATACTCCTTGTAGTTTGGCGCGAATTTTGCGAATTACGCCTTCGGGACTGAGGGTTTTTTCGACTTTTTCATTGATCGCCGAAACCACCTCCACCATATATTTTGAGACGGTGGAACCGATGACGGGGTAGAGTGCGTCTACCATTGCATCTTTTTCAACTTCAATTTGTTGCTTGATCGCCCGTCCCATTTCCGGTCCGAGGGCTTCAGAGATGGCATCTTTATCGACTTTGATTTGTTCGCAAATCGCGGAGGCCATTTCTGGTCCCAAGGCTTTGGCGACTTCTTGGGGAGAATTTTGCATTTCTTTGGCGATCGCCTCGGGAATGAGGTCTGCGATCGCCGCACTCATGGCACCGCGATCTTGTTGAGTGCGCCTCTGAATGACCTGATCGATAATGGGGATCATCACTTCCATGACGGCCTCTTGCGATACTCCTACTTTCATTTTCAGCAGTTGTACCATGAGAGGAACAAGAGGATTAATCACTTCTGTGGGTTCGTCAACCCGATCCTCAAGGGCGGCTAATTTGTCTTCTAACTCCTCAATGGTGCCGTGTAGCCGCATCATCTCTTCTTCGCTTAAAGATTTAGCAGCAGTCTCTAACTCTCCTAACATCGGTTTGAGATCGATTTTTGTTTTGGAAAGTTGGGTTTGAGATTTAGGTGGGGTTTGAGGTTTGGGTGGAGTTTGAGATTTAGGTGGGGTTTGA
>NZ_JAYGHV010000245.1:0-3026 GCF_034932145.1 Spirulina sp. 06S082
TTCTACCGTAGAAGAGAATGCCTGAATATCGCCTGACGCGACTGGCCGATGCGGATCTTGTCGGAATTTGGCAATACACTTATCAAACTTGGGGCAAAAAGCAAGCCGATCGCTATCTCGGACAGCTAGAACGCAGATTTATCGATCTTGCCCAAAATCCAGCCAAAGGCAGTCCGCGATCTGAATTATTTGCCGCCTGTCGGATGTATCCAGAAGGCAAGCATCTCATTTTTTACCGCCCATCGGATAATGGGATTGAAGTCGTGCGCGTTCTCCACGAGCGCATGAATGTTCCTCAATATTTCTCGGACTCCGCAGCAGAAGAATAAGCCAGTTCAAAGGGCTATCGCCCCATTTGCCCCGCACAACCCAAGCAGTTCATCTCGAAATAACAATGCCTGAAGATCGACTGACTCATTAATGCGATCGCTCATCAAACGATGGCCATAGTGTATACTTGGAAAAAAATTCTATTGCCACACAACTCATGTAATTATGGATTCACAAACATTCGAGACCAGTGTCAGAAAGAATATACAAGACCTATCCAATCTAGTTGAAATTTACGACAATGAAGAACAAGAGTCAGAATTTGCGGAGTTTGCTAAATACGATCCGCTTAAAAATTTAATACAAGGACTAGCAGAAAAACTTAGCTCCGAGCAAAATTTAGATGAGGAGGAAAGTCTAAAGATTGCTGATGAAATAGTGAGAAAAGCAGAATATGAGATCAAGAAAACAAGCGCAAAAACAAGAATTTGCGCTGCACTAAAAAGTATGTCAGAAGATTCTGTTAAACTAGCACCTTGGATTTTTGTTCCTATGTTAACAGAATTATCAAAAACAGGAGTTATTGCTATATCTGTCGATCCAAGTGGTATACTTCTAATGACTGCAAGCTGCATAATAATTGCAAGAATGGGAGTAGCTCTATTATGTGTTGACTAATTAAATCATTAATCATTTTATATTCTTTGCAAAATGATTAATGCTACTTCTAAAGCGACGGGTCAAGGTTTAAGCAAACGAAGATATCTAAGATTGGTCTAAAAAACGCAACTTGCCCATTTGTTCCTCTTTCAGAACCTTCCACAAGCATTCCTAGCATGGCGAGAGTCCGAGCATTCAAGGATAATTTATCCATGTATTTTGCTCGGGCATCTGAAATAGGACAAACAGAGTCGTGTCCAAATACAAGAAGGGACCCCGAATCGCCTGGTTTACAGGGAATAATAGCTGAAAATTGAGGTATCACTGACGAAGCAGGCCCTGGGAAGTACATCATCACTTGATCGATCTCGCCTTTTTGATGTCCAGAAATGCCACCATACATTTGCGCTGGAAATTTTGACATCGGCAAGTCAGGTTTATTAGGGGGCTTATTGACCCACTTAAGATGTGGATTTATCTGACAATCTGAATCCATTTTTATCAGTGCTACGTCGTATTTTTTAGCCTGTTTTTTCCGATGAGTATTATCAAAAAAAATTTGTCCCATTTTAGCACAATTATTATTTTCTTTACGAGCATAAACCTCTTCATAACCAGCTTTGAATCCATGCCACACACTTAAACCTAGATTGGTGCAATAATCATTGGCAACAGTAAATGTTGTAAGAGTAACAGTTTGACTTTCATTATAGCGCCCGCCACTATTTCTACCAATAATAACATCTCCACTCTGTACAGGTAGATTACAAGATGTTATTAATGGCTCGATCTTAGAAGCAATCTTTAAATTATCTGAAGAGTTATATTCTCTAGGAAATTCCATCCACTCCAATATAATTGGTACTAGCTGCTGTTCTTCGTCTAATAAATATTCGCAAAGAGAAGACTCAATCTTCAAAAATCGAGGAATATCAGCCATTTCATATAGGTTGTCAATTACATGACCAGAAATGCCCTCAAATGTTAATATACCAACCGTTCGTTCTCTTGCACCAACTGTTCTTTTTGCTACGCCGACAGAGAGAAAGCCACGTATATTTTTCCAAGAATCCATCTTTTCATGGAGTGTTGCCATAATCTCTCGGTCACGCCAAATCTCCTTTCTCGTTTGAGAAGGCATACGACTCCAAGACTCAAAGAAACTGATCGCAGATCTCTCAAAGTAATTTTCGTCTTCTACTCCATTTTTTTGAAGTCGTTGTGCCAGCTTGTCGAACTTAAGCCACTCCTCGTAGCTTTTGGGTTCCCAAGGTTCGCTCTCCAAACTACTAGACTCTACTAGCTTCGTTTGTTGTGCAAAAATTCGTTCCATTGCTTGGGATAAGGCAAAGCTAACACCATCCAAAGCATTGATGATGTAGTCAAAGTAAACATTGGTCTCAGCTATTTCTTCTCCAGATAGTTCTTTTTCAGATAGCAAAGAAACTGAGACAATTTTCATAGCACAAATCCCTGCGGCAACAGCAGAAATAGGAGTACCCAGAGAAATGTACATTTCACGGATACCTATAATACCAATCTCCTCTATGGGTGTAACATCACCAGCAACAACCCCATAAGTAACGAGGCGGAGGTAGTAATCTAAATCGCGCAAGCAGATGGCTGTCATCCTTGGGCCATAGGCATTACCACCAAGAGAAAAGATATCAGGACATACTTGGAAAAGTAGATTGCTAGTCTGCTTAATAATGTTCGATCGAGCAGCTTCTAAAGTTTGAGCTATCTCAATACGCGCTATGCCACTACGTGCAAATGCGTTGAATCTATTTAATTCTTCACTGCTCAAATAGCGTGCTTGAGCGTCAGCTATTTGGATTGATTTCCGAACAGAAACTATATCTTCCGGTGGAGACATTGTTTTTCTCCTTATTCGTTCGATTGCTTTTTCAGCTTAACACAAATTCTCAAACACCCATTTGGGTTGTCAGAACGAGGGGTATTTTTTAATCTTCCTATCGGAAGTTTTTAAATAAATTTTTTTGTAAGTTGATAAAATCTGTAACAGCAAGGACGCTATGGCAGATGTGAAATCGAGAAAAACCCAATTTGTCGAAGGCGAAGGATTGAAAATCCCC
>NZ_JAYGHV010000246.1:0-2820 GCF_034932145.1 Spirulina sp. 06S082
ATCCCCGAAACAGAAATTATCAAGCATCTTTTCTCTAAGGGGATTGCGGTTAAGATTACCCAAACTCTCGATGTTTACACCGTTAAGATGGTGGTAGAAGAATTGGGAATCGAGACGGAAACTCAAGAAGTAAAAGCCGCCGCGACTAAGAGCGAGATGCTCGATGTGGCGGATTTGGAAAACTTGCAGTTCCGTCCTCCAGTCGTGACAATTATGGGTCACGTGGATCATGGCAAAACAACGCTTCTTGACTCTATTCGCAAAACCAAGGTTGCTCAAGGGGAAGCTGGGGGCATTACTCAGCATATCGGTGCTTATCATGTCGATGTGGAACATAACGGCAAGATGCAGCAAGTGGTTTTCCTCGATACTCCCGGTCACGAAGCCTTTACAGCAATGCGGGCGCGGGGAACGAAGGTGACGGATATTGCTATTTTGGTCGTCGCGGCTGACGATGGGGTACAACCGCAAACCAAAGAGGCGATCGGTCACGCTCGAGCGGCAGAAGTTCCCCTGATTGTTGCCATTAACAAAATCGATAAACCTTCGGCTGAACCCGATCGCATTAAACAAGAATTGACGGAACAAGGTTTAGTGTCAGAGGAATGGGGCGGAGATACGATTATGGTGCCGGTGAGCGCAATTAAGGGGGAGAATTTAGATACTCTCTTGGATATGATTCTTTTGGTGGCAGAACTGGAAGAGCTTTCCGCCAATCCCGATCGCGCTGCGAAAGGAACTGTCATTGAAGCTAACCTCGATAAAACACGCGGTCCAGTAGCTACTCTCTTGGTACAAAATGGCACCTTGCGAGGGGGAGATTGTTTGGTCGCGGGGGCTTCCTTCGGGAAAATTCGCGCCATGATCGACGATCGCGGCAATCGGGTCGATACGGCCAGTCCTTCTTTTGCGGTGGAGGTATTGGGAATGAATGATGTTCCCTCTGCTGGAGACGAGTTTGAGGTCTTCCCCACGGAAAAAGAAGCTCGAGCCGTGGCGGAAAGTCGCGCCTCGATCAACCGAGAATCTCGCTTGCAACAAGCAATGTCCCGTCGCGTTTCTTTAAGCACGATTTCTGCCCAAGCACGAGAAGGAGAACTCAAGGAACTCAATCTCATTGTTAAAGCCGATGTACAGGGTTCTGTGGAAGCAATTTTAAGTTCCCTCGAGCAGTTACCACAAAATGAAGTACAAATCCGCGTCCTGCTTTCTGCACCTGGAGAGGTGACGGAAACTGATGTAGATTTGGCGGCGGCGAGTGGTGCGGTGATTGTTGGCTTTAATACCAATTTAGCCCTCGGTGCTTCCTCGGCGGCCGATCGCGAAGGGGTAGATATTCGCGAATACGACATTATCTATCAACTTTTGGATGATATTCGCGCGGCGATGGAAGGGTTACTCGAACCCGAAGAAGTGGAAGAACCTTTAGGAACGGTGGAAGTTCGTGCGGTCTTCCCTGTGGGCAAAGGCTCCGTAGCGGGTTGTTATGTCCTCTCTGGCAAGGTCGTGCGAAACCGCCGCTTCCGGGTACTTCGCAATGGAGAAGTCATCTACAGTGGCGTTCTCGACTCCTTACGGCGGGTCAAAGAAGATGTGCGGGAGGTCAATGCCGGTTACGAATGCGGTATTGGCATCGCCAAATTTAACGCTTGGCAGGAGGGGGATATTATCGAGGCTTATCAAATGGTCATGAAGCGCCGAACCCTCTCGCCAGTATAATTTCAGTTACCAGTCACCAGTCACCAGTTGCCTCACTATGAACTCATTTCGATCGGAACCTTTTTTGTGGATTCACCTTGCGGGTTTAGCTGTCGTCCCCTTGAGTTTATTGGCGGTATGGCTGGGACTGGCGGCGGGAGATCCCGTGCTGCCTTATAGCCTAGAAATCGCTTTTTTGGCGATCGCGGGGATTCTCCCGATCGCTTGGATGCAATGGCAGCGACCTTTTGATATTTTCAGTTTATTGGTGTTGGCGGTTCGTCCCGATCGCCTGACCCTCGAACAGCGCCAGATTTTGCGCTTGTTTAAAACTGTAAAAACTCGTATCGCCGCGATCGCCGTGGCCATTTTTATGATTTGGGCAATTTGGCAAATTTACACTCTTGCTCCCCTGGCGGCGATCGCCACCCCTTTATCGGGTCGCTGGCATTTGTTGGGCTTATTATTAGCAGCAATTGCCTTTCTATTCGCTAATCTTTTCCTGCAAATTCCCGTTAGCGTCCTCGGAGTTTTACTTACCTCAGACTCTCGTTTTGAGGAAGTTGAACCTTATGAAGTAGAAAATATTGGGCAAGATTTCTTCATTTTTGGCATCAGAATTGATAATATTTTGGCGATCGCGTCTCCGGAAATGGCTGCACCTGAATCGACAAAAGAACAATCTGTCAATCCTCCTAAAGATGAGGTTTCGAGCCATGAGGAAATCCCAAAGGAGTCTTTAGAAACTGGAGAAAATACTCAAGAGGAAAATATTGAGCCAGAAAATACAATTCAAGACAATAAGATTAATCCAGAGCAAATCGACTCCCTAGCATCAGAAGAAGACAATCTCGGGTCGGATGAACTAAAAGATGCGACAGAGACAAATAACTAGAAATTATTCTTGTGATAAGCGATCGCCAATTGTTGAGAATTAAGCATATTTTGTGTAATTTGCATCATAATAGAGAGAGAAATCAAGATATTGTAAAGATATTGTGAAAATATTGTTAACCTCGGAGCTGCAAATGCCCAGTTCCACGGCAGCGAATTTTTCAGCACAAACCGGCAATACCAACGATTGCGAAGTTTGGCAGAGTTTAAAAGAGGCGATCGCCAATA
>NZ_JAYGHV010000247.1:0-2682 GCF_034932145.1 Spirulina sp. 06S082
AATTCATCTTATCTTATAAAGATGAACCCAGTCCGGCATAAGCTCCGTAAAAGAAGATTCCCAAAACAGTAATGGCACCCATGCCGGCAACGAGAGCTACCAACCAAAGAGGAATTCGTCCATCTGCAAACATCTTGTTTTCTCCTAATTGCTTCTCAAATTAATTTAGTTAAAGAAATAGCTGGAAAATAAAATTCCCAACACGAAAATCAAAAGCAAACCCAAATACAGAGAAGTCCGATTGAGTTCTACGGGCTGTCTATTGGGATTTTTGAGTCTTTCCATTGTGTCCTCCTCAGTTTGTTTGAGTGTTATTTTTAGCTTGTTTTTAGCGTTGAATGAATTGCATGGCGGCGATCGCCCCCACAAAGAACACGGTGGGAACCGCTAAGGTGTGAACGGCTAGCCAGCGAACGGTAAAAATGGGATAGGAAACGGGTTGATTGGGTGAGTTAGTCATGGTGTTTAGGGTTGTCTTTTAAAGTTGTCTTTTACTGCAATTGAAATCTCTCGGAATTGATTATTTTCGGAATTCCTCGATTTGCTTGCTACTTTCAAAACGGTCGGAAACGATCGGCAATTCCAGACGATCTTGGGTAAAGTATTCGTTGGGACGAGGGGTTCCAAAGGCATCGTAGGCCAAACCCGTGCTAACAAAGAGCCAGCCGGCAATAAAGAGCATGGGAATGGTAATGCTGTGAATGATCCAGTAACGAATACTGGTGACAATATCAGTAAATGGTCGTTCTCCGGTATCACCTGACATTGCAGTTTCTCCTTTTACAAATGTTAAACGTTTACTTTACATGATAGAAAATTTGTTGACCTGACTACAAGCCTTAAGTCACCAAAATTTCAAGCATTTTCTGGGGAAGGTTCGTATCTGAGAATGATGCCGCGATCGCCGAGAATAAATCCTCGTTGCGAACTGGTAAAAATAATCTTGTAGAAGTTAGAAGGCGTTCCCTCTACACCCCGATCTTTTTGCCAGGTTTCGCCGCCATCAAAACTAACCAGTACGTTACCGCTTCCTCCAGTCACCCAGATTTCTTGAGGAGTGCGATATTCAAGGTCTAACAAACCCCAACTCGTTCCGGGTTCGGGATAAATAATATCATCCCAAGCCCCTTCTATTGTGCCTTCTTCTGGGGTCAAGTCTTCTGGGGGAGCAGAAAATTGCAATTGACCGCCCCGAGCAAT
The DNA here is from genome assembly GCF_034932145.1 of Spirulina sp. 06S082. Taxonomy (NCBI): domain Bacteria; kingdom Bacillati; phylum Cyanobacteriota; class Cyanophyceae; order Spirulinales; family Spirulinaceae; genus Spirulina; species Spirulina sp. 06S082. The sequence goes on from NZ_JAYGHV010000247.1 coordinate 1,201, forward strand.
GAGCCAAGTGCGCCCATCTGGACTGAATCCCATATTTTGCAATCGTCGGGAACTATTACGATTGTGAGGAACCCAAGCCGCTTGCCCCGGTTCCCAAGTCGAGTAAAAATTACCGCGAGAAGAAACGGCAATATAAGTACCATCAGAAGCACGATACATATTTCGCACGACTCCAACGGCTTCTTGAACCAAGGCGTGCCAGTGTTTGGCTCCATCTTCAGTTTTATAAATCGCCCCTAAGTCCGTGGCCATTTCGGCAATATTGTCTCCCAGTGCCTCAATATAGTAAGGCGAACCGGGTAATTTACTGCTTAAGGCAATGCGATCCCAAGATTGACCCCCATCCTGCGTGTGTAGCAAAATAGACGGTTTACCAACAATCCAGCCTTCTTTGCCGTAGAAGCTAACTGAGGTAAAGGTTACTTTTTCTTCTCCTAAGTCGAATTGTCTTTGATCCCAAGTTCGTCCGCCATCGTTTGTCTCAAAAAGAGCAGCGCGAGAACCGACGAGCCAGCCGTGTTGGGAATCTTCTATAAAAGCAATATCGAGGGCAGATGCTTCGGTTGGGAGTTCAATGCGTTGCCAAGGATTAGAGCTAAGACTTTCTAAATGGCTACACCCAACACAAAAGAAGATGATTGTCAATAATATTAAGAACTGTTTCAAGGCTCTCACAAACGGATTCATAAACGAACTTAGTAATCAGTAAAGGTTAATGGGGATAATGTTATTTTCCGAGGTCTTCAGTGCAAACCATACAAGCTGAGGAAAAAGAGAAAAGCCAAGGCCAAACCGCCAAAAATAAGGAGGTTTTTTTGGTTAGGGGTGAGACGATTAACGCCAAATCCATAGTTCAAATTTTCCTGAAAGCCTGATGGAGAGCCACTCGAACCAATATTGCGAAATTGAGATTTTCTGGCTCGACACACGGGACAGCGCCAATTCTCGGGTAAATCCTCGAAGAGGGTATCGGGAGACACTGCGGCATTGCTATCGCCTTTGGCTGGTTCGTAAACGTAGCCGCAGGACAAGCATTCATAGCTAGAGGGGGCTAACTCCGCTAGGGTTTTCTCTTGGACGGGGTCGCTCATCAGAAATCGGCAAATCTTAAAATCTTTGTTAAATATTATCACACGGCATTAACAAAATGTTTATTTTTTCGATCGCATTGGGCGATCGCGCATCAGGATTCTCTAGATTTTTGGGGCAATATTGCGATCGCGGGTTGTTTAGAGTTTTTGGAAATCTTTGTTAAATAGCATAAATCTTCTGGGGGACTAGCCCCCCAGACCCCCCATCGGGGGACGGGATGCCTCCCCCGAACCCCCTACATAACACCTAAGATGTTGCCGCCACCGTTGTATCGTCGATCTGAATGGTTTTAACTTAACCCGAGTTGCTAGTTACAAATATTATGTGTGTCGATCCCCCTAAATCCCCCTTAAAAAGCAGGGGGACTTCCAGATTCTCCCCCCTTAAAAA
>NZ_JAYGHV010000248.1:0-2673 GCF_034932145.1 Spirulina sp. 06S082
TGATTCACTTTCTCGATAAATCCGCCACAGTAGTTTTTGGGTTTCTCTTGCTAATTTTTCCATGCTTGCTTAGTCTTTTGGGGTTTTATTTTACCACATCTGCAATTAATTTCGTATACCTACTTATGTTTCGGCTTTTCGATTTCGTACTCCCAACGCTTGCCCGCTAAGTGGCGAAATTCGGGAAGCTGATGGTCGTGCAGATTGCTCAATTTTCCCACCAGTTGCTTGATGGATTTGAGCCAAGCTCGAGCTAATTTTTTGGTGCGGAAGGCGATAAAGGCTCGATAATAGCTGCCATCCTCGCTCATTTCATAAGCTACGTTGGAGGAAAGGGCGATCGCGGGCGGAACGAGCAATATTCCCATTGCTTTCATTTCCAACTGACTGTAGTGCATCACCATTTCATCGTTCCAACGAATGCCAAACGTTCGCTCTGAATGGGGATCGAGAGAAGCGATCGCGCCCCATCTCTTTCCTCGTTCCAGCACCCGACTCCCAATCTTGAACCCGCAAATGCCTTCTTCTTCGCCTTGTTTTTGCAGGTGATTGGCAAATGCGTTTTCCCATGCTGTTTCAAAATCTTCAGGTTGATAAGACTCGTCGAGTTGAGCGGTGAATTTTTCTTTTAACTGTTGCTGCCATGTAGGAGTTATAATTTCTAACAATTGACTGGGACTGTTGAGGGATAGCCAAATTTCTGCTCTCGTTCTCAGATCGGTAACGGATAATTGCGGCAATGGGAGGGAGTCGGGTAACTCAATTTGATTCTTGAAAGGGCTGCCCGGAAAAAGGGAAAAAGGAAATCGATAGAGTCCAGAGCGATCGAGAATCACAATGCTTTCTTGGTCAACCGTTTCAACCCAATAACAAGGCAGTTCCCCCAACTCAATAATGCCACCATCAGCCAGTTCGACTTTCGTCCCCAAGGGAAACTCGACCCAAGTTTGTCCCTCTCGATAGGGCGAAACGACGGAAATGTTGTGGAATCGTATTTCATCTCGAGTGTAGGCAAATTTGTCTGTCTCTTCTCCCGGTTTGGCATCCCAAACAATGGTAATGGGGCGATCGCTTTCATCCATTTTCGCGATCGTACCGTAGCGTCCTCGACTTTCTACAATTGCCCCAACTCGAAATTCTTCAGGGAATGGTGATTGGACGAGAAAAGGAAAAAGCACTTTGGTCACTTCTCTAACCGAATCCAAGGTTTTATGGGTTTTGTTCGATTCCATCGGGCATTCTCCAACTTCAATCGGCTCATGCCCTTGCCCGTTAGGGCGATTTCTTCTCTATTCGATCTTCCCAATAAGAATGAATAAAAGTACAATTGTTTGGGAGCGACCCCATATTCGCAAGTCTCGACGGACGGAGACCTAATCTTTCATTATTTATCCATGACTATCATTGCATTAGTAAATCAGAAAGGAGGATGCGGTAAATCGACAACAGCCGTTCATTTAGCGCGTTACCTCTCCAAAAAAGGCACGGTTGCCCTCATCGATGCTGACGCTCAACAAAGTTCGAGTATTTGGCTCAACAGCCTCGAAAACAATACTCTCCCCAATAAGGCAGTTCTCGACCCCGAAGAACTCTTCGAGACGATTGAAGAAATGTCTAAAAAATATGATGCCGTTGTTGTAGACGGGCCGGGCAGTTTATCCGAAGTGACCAAAACCATTCTCGATTGTTGCGATCTGGCTTTAATGCCCTGTCAACCATCGGGATTGGATTTATCGAGTAGCGGAATTTTTCTGCGGGTCATTCGCCATCGCCAGAAAATCCGTCAGGGCAAACCCAAAGTTGGTTTATTTCTCAGTCGGGCAATCAAAGGAACCGTACTGCTCCGAGATGCACAAGAATCTCTCAAAGCCGACACTCGTTTTCCCTTACTCGAAACCATCATCTACCAGCGCCAATGTTTGGCAGATGCTTCAATTCAACAAAGCACGGCATTCGATCTCACCAGTTCGGCAGCAAAAACAGCCGCTCGGGACTATAAGGCACTATTTACGGAGGCATTGAAACTTCTTGGCTAAACAACGACGCAGCATTAGCGCATTTCTCGATGACATTCCCAAAGAAGCAGAATCCGAACTCGCGATCGCGGAAATTACCCTCCCCGCTTCTCAACCCCGGCGCTACTTCGATCCCAATAAAATGGCACAATTGGCAGCGTCCATTGAGAAACACGGCATCCTAGAACCCCTACTCGTGCGACCTTCTAACTCCAGCTACGAGTTAGTGGCCGGAGAACGACGCTATCGAGCGGCTATAGAGTTGGGACTGGAAACCGTTCCCGTCGTCGTTCGTAATCTTAACGACCACGAAGCCTTGGCTATTTCTCTGATCGAAAACTTGCAACGAGAAGACCTTAACCCCGTTGAAGAAACGGAAGGCATTCTCAGCCTCATTGCTATAGAATTAGATATCGAGCAAGAGGCAGTCATCGCCAAACTCTACAAAATGCGGAACGAATTGAACGGTAGTGACAACGTTGTCACTAATCCAGAACACGACACCATTCAATCGGTTTTTCGCTCTTTGGGGTTGTTGAGTTGGGATTCTTTCATTACCCATCGCTTGCCTTTACTGAAACTTCCCCAAGACATTCTAGAGGCACTGCGTCAGGGAAAATTGGCTTATACCAAAGCGCTGGCTATTTCTCGCATTAAA
>NZ_JAYGHV010000249.1:0-2504 GCF_034932145.1 Spirulina sp. 06S082
GGAACCGGAGTCAAAGTCCCCCACACTTGGGGGATTTAGGGGGCTGGCACTTTGGGGGTTACATTTTTTCTCTCTCCGATGAATAGTCCCTACCTTGATAAGGGGGGAGAATCCCAAAGTCCCCCTTGATAAGCGGGATGAATCCCAAAGTCCCCCTTTTTAAGGGGGATTTAGGGGGATCGAAACGTATCCTATTTGTAACTAGCAACTCGCGTGACTTTAATTAAAAATTTACTCTCATTTCTGACATTTTAGGCAGAAAAATACTCTACGATCGCCTTTGTCAATCCTTCTAATGTATATTCTTTAGCTTCTACGTCCACGCGGCCAAATAAATCGAGACAGGTTTTTGAGGTTTGCGGTCCGATGGAAGCAAGACAACAAGAAGCGAGAATTTCCTCTAATTCTTGAGGCTGTAAGGACTGTTTAAAAAGACGATCGCAGTTCTTAACAGTTTTGGAACTGGCAAAGGTTATAATCTGTACAGAACGACTTTGTAAGGCTTTTAAAACATAAGGGTCGATGCGATCGGGACAACCGGATTGATAAGCAGGGACTTCGACAATATTTGCGCCTTTTGCATTCAATTCTTGCACTAAAATTTCCCTTCCTCCTGTTTCTACCCGAGGAAAGAGAATTTTTAATCCTGGGAGGCGATCGGGAAAGTTTTCAGCAAGAGAGTCAGCGACAAAATTAGGGGGAATAAAATCGGGAATTAAATGATATTCTCTCAGGGTTTTTGCAGTTTTTTTACCCACTACAGCAATTTTAAGACCCCCTAAACTGCGTAAATCCTTCCCTAATGTTTCGAGACGTTTGCAGAAGTAATGGACAGCATTACCCGAGGTGAGAATGAGCCAGTGAAATGTATCGAGAGAGGCGATCGCGCTATCTAATTCTTGCCAACTGGAAGGGGGAGTAATTTCTAGTGCAGGCATTTCCAAAACCATCCCACCATGTTCCAATAATAAACCCGCAAAGTAACTCGACTGTTCTGCTGCACGAGTGACTAATATTGTTTTTTTGTCAAGGGGTAAAGCGTGAGAAGATTGAAACATTTCTTGAAGGTTGACAACGGCACCAATTACCATGATACAAGGAGAGAGGGAAATTGCTTGGGTTTGTTCTTGAATATTAGCTAAATTTCCTCGCCAAATTTGTTGCTGAGAACTGCCTGCATTACGAATAATAGCAATGGGGTGAGATGGCGATCGCCCATTTTGCAATAAATATGCAACAATTTTTCCTAAATTTCTTCCTCCCATTAAGATAACCAATGTATCAATTTTTGCCAAGGCTTCCCAATCCAGATTTTCTGGTTGATGTGCGCTGAGGACAGTAAAACAACGGCTTAAATACTTATCTGTGAGGGGAATTCCTGCCAGTAAAGGAGCCGCTAATGCAGAAGAAATACCCGCAATAATTTCAAAATCACACCCTGCTTTTTGCAAGGCTTCTACCTCTTCTCGCCCCCGTCCAAAAATGAAAGGATCGCCACTTTTAAGACGTACAACTTGTTTACCTTGACTGCAATAAGTAACGAGTAAATGATTAATTTCAGTTTGCGGTGTACTGGCTTTTCCTCCTCGTTTACCAACCTCGATTTTCAGGCAATTTACAGGAACTCGAGTTAGCAATTCATCACTAATTAGAGCATCATAAATCAAAACCTCCGCAGCTTGAAGACGGCGATCGCCTTTGAGAGTCAGAGAGTCTAAATTGCCAACTCCTGCACCTAACAAATAAACTTTTCCCTGACAAGTGTTTTGATCATTCATCATTCATCATTTAGATTTATCCTTCTTCTAAATAGTCCTCTAATGTTTGAGTTCGTTTTTCGGTTAAATCTATCACGCACAACGCATAAATTGCAGGCATGATGCTTCCACCATCATAGCGCCGTTGAGAGTATTCGCAATCTGCATCTCTGAAAGTAATCCATGCAGTTTGTGCTGCGATTAAGCGCGTTTCTTGGGCAGTATCTTTAACCTTATCCCTCAATTGTCCATAAACTCTATTGAGTTTTGCATCGGCTTCTCCTGCTTCTTTTGTCGCACAAAGATTCATCTCAAGTTGTGTTTGTGGTTCTTCACAATTGAGCTTTTCATCTTCCTTAAGAGGATTTTGAGCAATTTTAGGAGTAGTATGATTTAAGGTAGTAATGGGAGAAGAAGCGATCGGCGAAAATTGTTCTGTTGCGATCGCGCCACTCGTGCGACCATTTATACTATCTGGACTGGTTGCACGAGTTTGTTCGGGAGTCGAACAACCTGAAAAAACAACGAGAATCAAAGTTGCTGTAAAAATAAAAACGTTTTTTGTTATCTTCATTTTTGGTTCTTGTTTTGATTAAATGATGAGTCTAACACAAATTGTTCCTAGGTTATTTCTAATTCAATTCTATGCCAACCAAGAGGCGATAGGAAATAAGAAGTATTCAAGGAAAAAAAGTTTCCAGATGAACTGATAAAAGCCGGCGATCGCATTGCGATCCTCCAGATCGA
>NZ_JAYGHV010000250.1:0-2435 GCF_034932145.1 Spirulina sp. 06S082
ATTAGACGATTCTAATACTGGTGTATTGGAGGTGTATTATCGCAATCGGCAAATTCTGCAAAGAACTTGTCAGAAAAAATTTTAAATACGTCCAAAAACTCATCTTTAATTATCCTTCAAAAGTATTAAATTACAATTAATGAGTAAAATTTTAATCACTGGTGGAACGGGTTTTGTGGGTGCAAATTTAACCAGGAGACTCCTAAAACAAGGGCATGAAATTCATCTTTTTGTCCGTCCTAATTATCAATCTTGGCGCATCCAAGATATTAAAACCGATCTCCGACTTCATACTATCAACTTAGAAGATGAAGAGGCTTTAAAACAGCGCGTCGATCGCATCAAACCCGATCGCATTTTTCATTTAGCCGTACATGGTGCCTATTCTTCTCAAAATAATCTTCAAGAAATCATCAACACAAATATTATCGGTACAGTTAATCTTTTACAAGCCTGCATAAGAACAGATTTTGAGGTATTTGTCAATACTGGATCCTCCTCAGAATACGGTTATAAAGACTATCCTCCCACAGAAACTGAATGGTTAGAACCCAACAGTTATTACGCCATAACTAAAGCCTCAGCTACCTTATTTTGTCGCTACATTGCCCAAAATCAAAACCTTCGTATTCCCACCTTGCGACTCTATTCTGTTTATGGTGCTTATGAAGAACCGACTCGCTTAATGCCAACATTAATCGCACAAGGTTTAAAAGGAGAATTACCCCCATTAGTTAATCCTAAAATTGCTCGCGATTATGTGTATATTGATGATGTTATTGAGGCATATTTATTAGCGGCGATGATGGATACTGGTGAATTAGGTGCAGTCTATAATGTGGGAACGGGAAAACAAACAACCCTACAAGATGTAATAGAAATAGCGCGAAGAGTTTTGAAAATTAACGCAAAACCAGAATGGGGATCGATGCCCGATCGCCAATGGGATACAAGCATTTGGGTGGCAGATAATCGCAAGATTCAATCTGAATTGGGTTGGACTCCAGACTATACTTTTGAGCAAGGGTTTCAAGAAATGGTAAATTGGTATAAACAGCAGAAGAGGGATAAACGATGAACGGAAATGCGATCGCAAAAATCATTCTCGAACAATCAAAACGCGCCCATGTAGGTCATATTGGTTCTGCCTTATCTATTGCCGATCTTGTTGCTGTATTATACGGAAATATTCTCAATATTCCCTCTCCCGATGATGGCGATCGCGATCGCTTTATTCTCTCCAAAGGTCATGCAGTTCTTGCCATTTATGCAGCATTATTTTTAAAAGGATGGATAAGTGAAGAACAATTGAATACTTATTGTGCTAACGGGAGTTTATTAGGAGTTCATCCCGAACATGAATTAACAGGAATTGACTTTTCTACCGGTTCTTTAGGACAGGGTTTATCTTTAGGAGTGGGTGCCGCATTAGCTGCCAAATTAGACAATTCTTCCCGTCGTATCTTTGTTTTGATCAGCGATGCAGAGTGCAATGAAGGGTCGCTTTGGGAAGCAATAATGTTTGCCGCACATCATAAACTTTCTAACTTAATTGCTATTATAGACCTCAATGGACAGCAAGCAATTGGTTATACCCAAGATGTTTTAAATCTTTCCCCAATGCGCGATCGCTGGCAAGCAATGGGATGGAATGTAAAAGAAATAAATGGACACGATCGCGCCGAAATTGTTCACACAATAAACAATTTAGAAACAACTTCAGGAAAACCTCACGTTATCATTGCCAAAACAATTTTTGGTAAACGAGTATCTTACATGGAAAATCAAATTAAATGGCATTATTTCCCCATGTCTGATGCAGAATACCAACAAGCATTGAATGAAATTGCCACATCGGTGAGTTAATTCACCCTTTCTCATTCCTAAACTTAAAATTAATCTGTAAATTTCTCCCTAAATACCCTCTAGGGGGATTGCATTATCAAATTAATCTGTAGATTTCTCCCTAAATACCCTCTAGGGGGATTGCATTGTATGAGCAAAACCAGAACAATAATAAAGAACCCATTGAATATTCTGGAATGTTTGCTAAAAAATCTTTTATTTCGTTAGTTAGTTTAGTTTTTCTAACTCCGATCGCCCTTTCTGGGTGTGTAAGTTCCGAGTCTTCTCAACCCGCAAATGTCTCAGAAACAACTGTAGAAACTGCGGTGACAGATGAGACAGGAACATTAAAACTTGTCGCTAATGGCGAAGATTTTGTGCGTCAAGGTTTCATAACAAAAGATGGCTGGCAAATCACCTTTGATAATGTTTTTGTCACCTTAGCCGATGTAACAGCTTATCAAACCGATCCTCCTTACAATCCTGACTCAGATAAGGCGATCGTCAGCAAAACCAAAGTTTTTCTTTTAGAAGGTGAAAAAATTATCGATCTTGCAGAGGGCGATATAAACGCAGAACCCCTTGTCATT
>NZ_JAYGHV010000251.1:0-2391 GCF_034932145.1 Spirulina sp. 06S082
AATAGAGAAGAGCTAGAAAAAACAGTAAGAAAACTGTTAAATGAAGGAGAATTAATAATTCATTGGAATAGAAAGATAAAAAATAAAGGCAATGCCATTAATGCAATGTAGATGCGTCTTAGCTTACCAGCTTGGCCAAAGATACCGATATTAAGCGTAGAATATATGCAGAAAACGGAATTCCCGAATATTGGATTGCCGATCTACAGCAACACCGATTATTGATTTTCCGCACCCCGCAAAATGGCGATTATCAAGACCAGCAAATCATAACCGCAGGAGAAATCGCCCCTTTAGCCTTCCAAAACATCTCCATTTCCGTCCCTCGTCTTTTGCATTAATCATTGATAATTGAAAATTAATAATTAAAAAATGGCAGACGCGATCGCAATTTATCCTGGGAGCTTCGATCCCATTACGTTAGGACACCTTGACATTATCGAACGCGGAAGCCAACTATTTACAAAGGTTATTGTTGCCGTACTCTGCAATCCTAGCAAAAAACCGCTCTTTTCCATAGAAGAACGCATCGCACAAATTCGCACTTGTACCCAACAGCTAGATCGGGTAGAAGTAGACAACTTTAGCGGCTTAAGCGTAGACTATGCCAAGCAAAAGAAAGCCAAAATTTTGCTTCGGGGTTTGCGCGTTCTTTCCGACTTCGAGAAAGAACTGCAAATGGCTCATACGAATAAAACCCTGAGACAGGATATCGAAACTGTTTTTTTAACCACGTCTACCGAGTATAGTTTCTTAAGTAGTAGCGTGGTCAAAGAAATTGCCCAATTTGGCGGTACAATCGATCACCTCGTTCCCCCAAATGTTGCCAGAGAACTCTATCGATGCTACAACAAGGCTGATGCTACAACAAGAAGACCCCCGAAGTAATGCCGAATATCGCGAACAGGAAGGATTCGATCGCGCTCGAGTCTTAGGATTTGATATTCAAGCCGAACTCAACCGCTTGGAAGAATTGATCTTAGATAATCCTCGTATTCCCTTCACTCGCAAAACCATTGTCGATGAAGAACAATTGCTCGATCGCCTCGATGTGGTGCGGATAAACCTTCCTACAGCCTTTGAGGAAGCAATGGAGGTGGTGCGTCAAAAAGAAGAAATTCTCTTGCAAGCGGAAGAATACGCCCAAGAGATGATCGAATTGGCCAAACAGCAAGCCGCCCAATTTTTAGATGAATTGGGGCTGGTGCGCCAAGCAGAAACCGAAGCCGCCCAAATTCGTCAAGCCGTGCGCCAAGAGTGCGAAGACCTTCAGCAGCAAACCCTCGCGGAGATAGAGCAAATGCGAATGCAGGCGGTGCAAGAACTCGAACAGATGCGCCAGATCGCGATCGCCGAATGTGAAGAAATTCAAGATGGAGCCGACGAATATGCTGACGCGGTACTGCTGCGGATCGAACAGCAATTGGGGGAAATGCTCAGGGTTATTCGCAACGGTAGACAACAATTACACGGTAACTTCGCCGAACCCAACCGAGAAGAAAATTCAACCATGCCAGGAGCATCCTGATAGTTCAGTTAACGGTTAACATAGCAATAGTTGCAGAGTAGCCCAAGAATACGCTGTCAACTTTCGGACTGGGTTATTAGGGGTGGAGATATGACCGAGATTAAAGCAAGTCAGGAAAATAATGGCTCAAAAAAACAGTTAAGTGCCAACGAGTACATTGCTGTCTCGGATTTAATGGATATTCTTTCCGATCTAAGCAATGGGAAAACTCGTCCCCTACTTCCCCCGGAACCCAAAGCAATTCAAGGTTCTCGGGGTTCTCTCGCCTCTCTTCCCCCCAAAGCTCCCCCCCCTCCTATTACTCCCTCTCCTGACCTCTCTCCCTCCTCTCGCGGTGCAGCCCTAGATGTGGAAACCACCGCATTATCGACTACTCAGCCGGAAGAAAAGACGATCTCGGAGTTAGCGCGGGAATTATGGGAACTTAAATTAGTCGCTCTTTCCGATAATGACTATTACAATCGCCAATTAGGTCGCTTGAAAAATCGCTTTTTGTGGTTGGCGGGTTTATCGGTAGGAACGATCGTCACCTTGGGCATTGTTTTGGGCTGGCTGGGGGCAAATCTCAAACAGACGCAAACCCAACTGGCAAATTATGAAGGAGGGGTTGAGATTAATCGCGCGCGTCTCGATCGCCTCGAGGGAAATGCCTTGGAAAGTATTGAAACTTCCCTGCGATCGCTACAAGCACAGATTCCGGAAACTCTCGAAACCGATCTGGAAACCACCCAAGAAGATATTACCGCCCTTAAAGTTCAATTGCGAGAAATGGAATTAAAATTAGCTGCCCACGATAAAGCTCTTTCTGTCCTCGTCAGCGCTTTGCAAGGGGTTGTAAGGTAGGGTGTGGGGAGTGTGGGGGG
>NZ_JAYGHV010000252.1:0-2332 GCF_034932145.1 Spirulina sp. 06S082
AACATAGTCTCGTTATCGTCTCTTCGGCTAGTGTTTTTGAAGAAGATCGTCAAGAAAGTTTAACGGTTGGAGGAGATGATTTCCTCGCCAAACCCGTAGAAGCTCATTCTCTCTATCAAATGTTAGAAAAATATTTGGATTTGGATTGGATTTACGAAGAACAAGCCGAAATTGCATCAACTACAGAGGACATAGGCGATCGCGAAATGATAATTCCTCCTGCATCGGCTTTAGAACAATTACAAGAGTACGCAGAAACAGGACAAATGAGAGGGATTAAGTCCGAACTTAACAAAATTATCCAGCTAGATCGCCAATACCAGAACTTTGTGGATGAACTTAACCAATTAGTGAAAACCTTTAATATCCAAAAAATTCGTCAGTTTCTGCAAGAAAATGGACAAACTTCCGAGAGATAGGCACGAATCATAACTTAATGGGTGTATAATCCTTGGCAGATTCCGGAAATATTGTTCATAAGTTTTTCATATTTTGCGATCGCGCTTCCTTAAAAAATCTTAAAGTTTTAATACATTTTTTATGTTTTTGCAATTTTTAACTTTATCTCTAGAGAAAACTACTTACAATGGTTGGATGACCTCTCAAGTAAGTTAAGCGATGCAAATCAAAGGTCTATACAATCCCTTCCGCAAATCTATTGGTTCAAGACTGTTTGTTTCTATTTTAGGAGGTGCTTTAGTAGGATTAGGAGCAATGTCTTACTTTTTCTATCAAGCCCTTGAAAAACGTGCTAGAGAGGAAATTCAAGGTAATTTGAGTACGCAAGTCAAATCCATTGAAGGGCAACTCGCAAAAACAGAACAAATGATGGTGGACTTGGTTACATCCGTTCAAGCACTCAACGCATCAGGAGTTGAAGACTACGAGACCTACAAAACATTGATTCTTACAATGTTCCAGCGTCGGACTCCTTTAACAGTAGCATACGGTTTTGGACAATTCCCTCAAAAAATCCTCCCAGATCGCGGACCTCATTGGTACTATTTTTCGCTGGATCAAGGTAACGGAGAAGAAGCGGGAGAGATTTTACCCCCTCCCAACGAACATATTCGCTATGTCGATATCTGTTCTGAAGAAGTACATCTTGACTGTCTCGAACAAGAGTATACAACATTACCTGTGGCAGCAGGAAAAGAAATTTGGCTCGAACCTTATCATTGGTATGGTATTACCATGACCACTATTACTGGCCCCATCTATAACGACAAAAAGGAAGTGCTGGGGGTGGTGGGTTTGGATATAACCATTGATTCAATTATCGAACAAGTAAACACTCCCGTTACATCAGGAAGTGGCTATTTCGCTATCCTTAGTGAACAAGGGAATTTACTTGCATATCCTCCCGATCCTGAAAAAGTCAAAGCACAGGGTAACTTGCTTACTTTCCCCCCTCCTGAAGAAACTGAGGAAGAGCAATCAACAGATACTGACCTCCCCAAGTTCGATATCGTTTTAGAAAAAATTGGCAATACAAAATCAGGACTTGTCCAAGCCGAAGGTAGTTTTTGGGCATACCAACGAGTAGAAGGAACCAATTGGTTAATGCTTGCTTCCGTCCCAAAATGGGTTATTATAAGACCTGTTCTGGCAATTACCTTGGGAACTGCTTTCGGAGCAGTTATTCTTTTGGCTTTGATTGTCTTTCTATTAGTTCGATACCTCAATCGTCGTCTTAAACCTATGTTAGATGAATGTCATAAACTAGCAAAAACTGATACTCAAAGGATTGAAAGCGCAGGTAATAATAACACAATTGCAGTAAGTAATGAGGAATTTTTGGATCGAGAAAATGCGGATGAGTTAGATGTACTCGAGCGTTCTTTCAATCGCATGACCGAACGGCTTAAGGACTCCTTCGAGACTCTCGAATTACGAGTGAAAGAGCGGACTGAGGAACTAGAAAAAGCCAAAGAAACAGCCGATTCTGCTAACGTGGCTAAAAGCGAATTTTTAGCCAACATGAGCCACGAACTAAGAACACCGCTCAATGGGATTTTAGGCTATACGCAAATTCTGCAACGAGCTACGAATTTAACCGATAAAGAACAGCACGGACTCTCGATTATTTATCAATGCGGCAATCATTTACTTACCCTCATTAATGATATTCTCGATATCTCAAAAATTGAGGCACGAAAACTAGAATTACATCCGAAAAACTTTCATTTTCCTTCCTTTCTTCAAAGTGTTGTAGAAATGTGCCGCATTCGAGCCGAAAAAAAAGGAATTGAATTTGAATTCCATCCTCCAGAAGGTTTACCGATGGGGATTAATAGCGATGAAAAACGTTTGCGACAAGTGTTAATTAATC
>NZ_JAYGHV010000253.1:0-2249 GCF_034932145.1 Spirulina sp. 06S082
TCGGCATGGATATTCTCCTCAGTCAAGTGGTAGCGGGTCTCGCCCCCAATACCGAAGAGGAGGAGGATTTCGAGGATACTGACGAAGAAACTGTAATCAATGCAGAGGATATTGACGAGGAAACCGCAACCAATACAGAAGAGATCGAGGGATCGGGGGAAGATAGCGAAGATACGGAGTAAGAAACCGTAACGAATGCGGGAGAGGGTCCTTGGGTCTTGGTCATCACTGCTAAAGGTTACGGAAAACGGGTTCCCGTGTCTCAATTCCGCTTGCAAAATCGCGCCGGAATGGGACTGCGATCGATCAAGTTCAAGTCGAAGGAAGATGAGTTAGTTGGGTTACTGGTGGTCCATGCCGGAGATGAGTTGATGTTAGTCACCAACCGAGGTGTTATTATTCGTCAAGCGGTGGATGCTATTTCCACTCAGTCTCGCGGGGCGACGGGGGTACGGGTGCAAAAGTTGGATACAGACGATGCGATCGCCGCCGTTGCGATCGTGCCTCTATCGGAGGAAGATGAAGGTTTAGAAATAACTGAAGTTGAAGCAACTGAAGTTGAAAGTACAGAAGTTGAAGCAACTGAAGTTGAAAGTACAGAAGTTGAAACTATGGCGGAAGAGAGTCCGGGAGAGGAGGAATAGCGATCGAGTAGGGTCGGTATTTTCTTAACTCTACTCGTTGCAGCGATCGCCATTTTTAACTCAACGTTACTAATCGCGATCGCTTATTCTGTCCATAATGTCATCTATTCAGGAAAAGCAAAAAAGAGTGTTAATCAAAGATAGTATTGCTGTTGGTTCCTTGGAATGGTTTTATCGGGAGGAGAAACCCGCAGGAGAAACCGATCGCCTTCCGGTGATTTTATTACATGGTATTCCTTCTCAAAGTTATAGCTGGCGTTTTGTTATGCCCCTACTGGGCGATCGCGGTTATCAGGCGATCGCGCCAGACTGGATCGGTCACGGCTTTTCTGATAAGCCGGAAAAGTGGAATTTTGCCTATACTCCCGATGCTTATATTGAAGTCTTGGGCAAATTACTGGATGCGTGGAAACTGGATAAAATTCATTTAGTGGTGCAAGGATTTTTAGGCTCCGTGGGCTTACAATATGCTTTGCGAAATCGCGATCGCATCGCCAGTTTGGTGATTTTAAATACACCTCTCTCGACCCAAGCCAAACTCCCTTGGAAAATGCGAACCTGGGGTATTCCTTACATGGGAGATATGTTAACCCAAGACCCACTTTTAATCGATCGCACTCTGGAAGGAGGAAGCGGTTTTGTCATTCAAGATGATGATTTAGATATTTATCGTCGTCCTTTTTTGCAGGCTTCTGATGTCGGAAGGGCATTAACTGCGACGGTGCAAAATCTCCGTTTGGCTAAAGCAATGGAGGAAATTGAAAAGGGTTTAGCAGAATGGGACAAACCCACGCAAATTATTTGGGGAGAAGGGGATCCTTGGTTAACTATCGATGCAGTAGAAAGTCTGGCTAATACGAATAGCAATATTAAACTGGAAAAATTAGCAGAAGCCAAACATTATCCGCAAGAACATTGGGGGAAAGAAGTTGGCGCGATCGTGACACGATTTTTGCCATAAATGGAGGATTAGGGAGAATGCGATCGCAGATATAAAGGCGTGGACAAGTTGCGATCGCATTGTATAAATATCATAATCGTGATATTCTGATGTATATAAAATATATTCTTTGCTTATAAGTTACATGAGTTATGAATCTGTTAAAAATTGGTTGGAAAGATGCGCTATGGCACGCCAAAAATATAACTCTAAAGAAAGGAATATCAGTTACCATTATTTGAAACCGTCCTCAAGCGCTATAGTATCGTAGTTGAGGAATATTGCTTCCCTCCCACAGCATCGTTATGCTTATTTACTCATCGACTCAAAGACAAATTTTCAGGTTAAGTCTGGGTTAAGAAAAAGATGCGTTAATTTTAAGTTCTTCTGAAGATTATTATTATTAAGGAAAAACACCGTCGTCAAAAAGCGATGAGGAGGATAAAGTAAAAAAGATAACACTTTTTCTTACTCTTTTTCTCATCATGTTAACCACGCAAATGACCCCTAAAGCTGTGTCTCCTTCCTCTACTGTAGAATCGCGACAGCTTGGTTTAGAATCAACGCTTGCAGAACTCGAACTCTATCGGCTTCAGATTGAAGATACAAGTATTGCTATCGATATTTCTAAAATTTTCGATTGCAATCCCATCCTCCCCGGCATA
>NZ_JAYGHV010000254.1:0-2148 GCF_034932145.1 Spirulina sp. 06S082
TTCCTACAATTAGGGCGAATTTTCCGCCGTTTGGGGCTTCCCCTTTGGACATTTATCGGTATTGGTGCGGCGGGATGGTGGTTTGATAATGCAGGGGTATTAATTGAAACCTCGATCAAGCAATTGTTGGGGGAAGAAAGTGGCGGTTTTGCAGCTTATTTAGCACCGTTAATTTTGTTTTTAATTCCCTTTGTCGTGGTGATAGCGATCGCGACTTGGCATCAAGGTCGCCGTCAGTTAGAAAACCTCGATTTTCTGCCCCAATTACGACCATCAGAAGGTAAAAAAGGGATTATTATTTTGGTCAGACGTAAGGAAAGCGCCCTCCATTCAATTCGCTATCATTTTCTCGACAAAGGAACTTTAGAACGTATTTGGCTAATTCCTTCTAGTGATGATGAAACAGAAAAAATAGGGTTTTCTTCTCAACCTGAAGCAGAGAAGATTCAAGAACTATGTCAGGAATTATCAGCGCAATACGATCGCGTCCTAAACGTCGAAATTGAACGAGGAGTATCTCCTGCCGATTCTCAAGATACTTTTGATATTGTCAATCGTATTTTTCGCCGCTACAATGGCTATCCTGGGAATATTGTGGCAGATTTTACGGGGGGAACAAAGCCGATGTCTGTGGGGATGATCATGGCTTGTTTGCCTGGCGATCGCGATTTGGAATATGTGGCTTATAATAGCTCAACTCGACAAATGACGGGACCTTTTGTGATTAATTATCAACACAGTGCTTTCGATTTGGTCGGGTAATTCATGAGTCATAATAAATTCTCAAGCATTTTGAGAACCGTATGAGTGAGGCGGTTTCTCATCCGGATGTGAAGGAAAGGGTTTCTTATCGTCGGGTGATTCATTTACAGATTCGGCGATACAAGCGGGTTTTACTTCGAGATGAAGTTTATGAGCCGTATTTGAGGGTAATTTGATGTTGGTTGTGGTGGTTTATGACATTCCCGACGATCGGCGGCGGACAAAGTTGGCGGATTTTCTCGAGGGATATGGTCGCCGCGTGC
Organism: Spirulina sp. 06S082; assembly: GCF_034932145.1. Lineage (NCBI taxonomy): Bacteria > Bacillati > Cyanobacteriota > Cyanophyceae > Spirulinales > Spirulinaceae > Spirulina > Spirulina sp. 06S082. Next base: position 1,026 of record NZ_JAYGHV010000254.1, read on the forward strand.
AATATTCGGTGTTCGAGTGCTTTTTGAGTTTGCAGGAAATGAGGGATTTGCACCAAAAGGTTAGGAAAAGGGTGGATGAGGAGGAGGACAATGTACGGTTTTATTGGCTTTCGGAGCAAGGAGTATCAAGGTCTCTGGCGATTGGAAGTCCACCACCGGAACCACCGCCAACGGTTTACATAATTTAATGTGGGGTTAGACAAAATGGGCATTTTTATGTAGTCTAAATACTGTTACCTCCACAGGTCGCCAGATCGCTGAAACCCTCATTCTTTCGTTGACCTCTGTGGTTGCCTTGTCAGATAAGGGTTTCAGAGTCTAGAAAATCGGAAAAAGGACTTTTTTGAGCGTCATTTTGGGTCATTTTTTGACCTGTGTGGCGAAGGGGGTCTGAAATCGGGTCTAGGCAAGGTGTCTGTGAGGGCGCTCCCTACCGATGGGTTTAAATCGGATTAGTTGAAAACCAATGGTTTAAATCGGGATCCGCCAGGGATTGAAAATCCCTGTCTCATACGAAAAATCCATTAAAATGGATTGGGGAGGGGTGCGATCGCGCTGATGTTAGATAAAAATTGGGGGAACCGCGATCGCGCTTCCCAGAAAAAAGCATCAATTGATGACAAATCCACGATAAAAGAGTAGTCCATTTCAATGGACTTTTTGTATGAGACGGGGATTTTCAATCCCCGGCGGTGCGATGATAAGAAGGACAATGTAATGACCGATTTATCTTTAATTTGCTCCTTGATATTTTGGCGATCGCGGTTTTTGAAAACCAGGGGAAACGCGATCGCGCTGATGTTAGATAAAGATTGAGGGAAATGCGATCGCGCTTTTGAGAAAAAAAGCATCAATTGATGACAAATTCACGATAAAGGAGTAGTCCATTTCAATGGACTTTTTGTATGAGACGGGGATTTTCAATCCCCGGCGGTGCGATGATAAGAAGGACAATGTAATGACCAATTTATCTTTAATTTGCTCCTTGATATTTTGGCGATCGCGGTTTTTAAAAACCAATGGTTTAAATCGGGATCCGCCAGGGATTGAAAATCCCTGTCTCATACGAAAAATCCATTAAAATGGATTGGGGAGGGGTGCGATCGCGCTGATGTTAGATAAA
>NZ_JAYGHV010000255.1:0-2024 GCF_034932145.1 Spirulina sp. 06S082
CCTTCTAGTTTACCCGGTTTTTCGGAAAAAATTCTATCACTTTTTCCCGCAGCAGGCGATCGCAATTCCTCAATAATGTGAATCAATGTGAATCTAATGATCTCGTCAAACTAATCGTGACTTGGCCGCCAAAATCGGGGATCGTTGCAGCAAGTTTTGTTAAATCTATTTGTACTCGCTGTATTTTTTCAAAGGTTAATAGTTTCTCAACAATAACTGTTGCTAGTTTTTCAATCAGGGCAAATTTTTCTGTTTGCACGATCTGTCGAACCAGATTAATCGTCTCGCGGTAATCAAAAGTATCTTTGAGATCGTCACTATTAGCAGCTGTTTCTATATCCAGCCAAACAACTAGATCGATCTCAAACCATTGTCCTAAAACCTGTTCTTCCGGTAAAGCACCTGTATAACCGTAAGCCCGAATTCCTGTTATTTTAATTGCATCCATTTTCTATTGTTCAAGATTATTCATCAAGATTTTTATGAGTGAAAGGTTTAGCATTAGCACCGGAATAAGTCGCAACAATGTGACCATTACCAGTAACTTGATATTTGTAGGTGATTAATCCTTCTAATCCGACGGGTCCTCTGGGGGGCATTTGTTGAGTGCTAATTCCCACTTCTGCGCCAAAACCATAACGAAAACCATCAGCAAAACGAGTTGAACAATTATGATATACTCCGGCTGCATCCACTTGGTTCAAGAATTTTTCAGCAGCGTCGCGATCGCCGGTGATAATTGCCTCGGTATGTTTTGAGCCATATTGATTAATATGGGCGATCGCTTCTTCTAGCGAGTCTACAATTTTAATAGAGAGAATTAAATCGCTGTATTCTGTTTGCCAATCTTCTTCTGTTGCAGAGTCTACCGATAAAAACTCTAAAGTGCGATCGCAGCCTTTTAATTGGACTTCTTTTGCTTGCAAAGCCTCGGCAATTTTAGGTAAATAATCCTGGGCAATATCGGCGTGAATGAGTAATGTTTCAATGGCATTACAAGCCGCAGGATAGCCAACTTTGGCATCGAGAATAATGGGAATCCCTTGCTCGATGTCTGCTGCGCGATCGACATATAAATGGCAAATTCCATCAGCGTGACCCAAAACAGGAATGCGAGTATTATCCTGTACATAGCGAACAAAAGAATTAGAGCCGCGAGGAATAATTAAATCTACATATTCATCTAATGCTAATAAAGCGCGAATTTCTGCCCGTGTGGTTAAGAGTTGTACGGTATCGGGATTAACTTTCGTTTTTTCTAAGGCTTGACGAATAATTTTTGTTAATATCTGACAGGAATTGAGAGCCTCTTTCCCTCCCTTGAGAATAACGCCATTTCCAGACTTAATCGCTAGGCTAGTAATTTGAATTAAGGCTTCGGGACGTGCTTCAAAAATAATCCCTAAAACCCCTAAAGGACAAGTGACTCGCTTCAGAATTAACCCTTCATCTAGTTCTCGATAAATTTGTACTGTTCCCACCGGATCTGCCAATTTTGCCACATCGCGCACTCCGGCGATCGCGGCATTCAATTTTGTTTCCCCCAGTTTCAACCGTGCAGACAAGGCTTTGGGAATCCCCTCTTTTTCAGCCCTTTCGCAGTCAATACGATTCGCTGCTTGAATTTCTGCGGTAGATGCTGCTAGTGCTTGCGCGATCGCCTCTAAAGCATCATTGCGGTCTTTTGTTGATAATAGGGCAAGCTGTCGAGCCTCCTCTCGCGTTTTTCTGGCAATGTCTGTCAGGGTTATTTCTTCTGGTTTTGGCGTACTAATTTCCAAGGCAACCATAAATAAATCTCTAAAAACAAATCTCTAAAAATTCCAAATTTACATATTAACCCGAGTTGCTAGTTACCAATTAGGATACGTTTCGATCCCCCTAAATCCCCCTTAAAAAGGGGGACTTTGGGATTCTCCCCCCTTATCAAGGTAGGGACTATTCATCGGAGAGAGAAAAAATGTAACCCCCAAAGTGCCAGCCCCCTAAATCCCCCAAGTGTGGGGGACTTTGACTCCGGTTCC
>NZ_JAYGHV010000256.1:0-2014 GCF_034932145.1 Spirulina sp. 06S082
TTGCGGTGGGTTTATACATTGCTAATCTTTTTGATGCCTTTCACTGTCTCTATCCCCATACCAACAATCCTCAAGCTGAAAAAATACCGAGAACCCATAAAAATCCTTGGTTTGCTGTTTTTTTATCCCGCATTCTTCCCGGTTTAGGGCAATTCTATCTCCAAAAAGTAACCCTCGGCGGCCTCTTCTTGGCATTAACCATAATTTTTTCTTTTGCTGATGATTTTGTTCCCGCTTTGTCGCTTTTAACTTGCACGATCGCCGCTTTAGCAACGTATCATGCTTATATTGCTTTTCCGTCCAAAGATCGCAACTCTCAAGGGCGATCTCTTGTTCTTGGTATGGCGATCGCCGTTTTGAGTTGGGGCATTTTAACTCGTTATATTCCTCTGGGGTTAGTGAATTATATTGAAATGTTTAGCGTCCCGAGTTCTTCCATGCAGCCTACCCTACAAATCGGCGATCGCATTTTAGTAGAAAAATTGTCCCATTATCAGCCTCAACCCGGAGAGTTAGTCGTATTTACAGCCCCAGAAAATGCCCGCACTCTCGATCCCAAAGATACCCCCGATAAAGAAATTTTTTACGTCAAGCGTGCGATCGCCTCTGCTGGACAAACGGTGAAAGTTAGCGGAGGATTGGTATATGTTAACGAACAGCCCCTACAGGAAAACTACCTAGCAGCTCCCCCCAACTACGAACTAGCTCCTCAACAGATTCCCTCAAATTCTTATTGGGTGTTGGGGGATAATCGCAATGATAGTTTTGATTCTCATGTTTGGGGTGTTCTTCCCGCAGAGAATATTATTGGTCGAGCCTATAAAATTATCTTTCCCCTGTTTCGATCGCGCTCCCTTTTACCCGACTAAACTTAGAGAATCATTCCTTGGCGATCGCAACTCTCTCTTTTTTCCTTCAGCCTCAAACAATCGCCAACCCCCATATTACCCGAGACAACCCAATGGCAATGGAAGAAAAGTCAGCCAAGGTTAGTTCTCGAAAAAAATTCCCTTGTCCCCCAATACAGTATCATCCTACATCTTTTTGGGAATGACTCGATTCTGGCGCGATACTGATGTAAAAATCAACCCGATAATTCTCCGGATAATCGAGCCGATCTGCTCAAGAAATTGCCAAATCATCCAAAACGGAGAGGTAATAAACCCGCGATCGTACAATAGGGAAAAATACCGTAGGATTTTGATTAGCTTGCAGTTTTGACCTCTATTCCCTTAATTTTATTTCCCTGAAGATTAAAGATATATTGCCTTTCTAGACCACAAAACTAGCATCTTCTCCTCGAGCGGCTTGCCAACTGCGAGCATCATAGTAAAGATCGGCAAGAGTGATGCGATAAAGTGATTCTTTCAGTTTTTCATTCAAGCGCTTCCACAAACTCAATGCAACCCAATCTTCCGCGCGATCGGCATCGGGAATTTGTTTGGGTAAAGGTGCAACCTCTTCCCCTACGGCCGCAAAGATTTGTCCTAGAGAAATTTGCGAGGGATTGCGAGCAAGCTGATAGCCCCCGCGAGAACCTCGAATTGAATAGACTAGACCCCCTCGACGCAATTCAATCAGGAGTTTTTCTAAATAAGGAGCAGGGATATCTTGACGCTCTGCGATCGCGCAAACCGATGCGGGTTTATCATCGGGTTGTAAACTCAAATCCAAAAGAGCCTTGACGCTGTAATGCCCGCGAGTTGTCAGTTTCATGAATCAGTTTGTCCAATAAAGTTAGAGAATGCTATGGGCAATGGAGGTGTGAAAATACAAAATGTTACAATTTTCCCCAGCTCGCTTCCAATCCTCTTTAATAAGTTTAAACTCTTGTTGACTTAGGGACAAAAAATATAGTTTGATATGTTAAAGTGATGAAGGTCAAAATTATTGTCTTGGCAATCTTGTTATTAGACAATAAGACAAACCAACAAGAACAACCAACCCAAATATTAAGTTAATGAGTACGACAAAAACCTCCGAACCCTTAGTCGGTCAAGACCTCCTGGATAAA
>NZ_JAYGHV010000257.1:0-1970 GCF_034932145.1 Spirulina sp. 06S082
CAAGATATTTGTGCTTCCTCAGCCCTAGGTATTTTAGGGCATTATACTGGCGCAATGTCTTTAAAAGCAGGCGAAGTCTATCAAAAATGTGGAATTCCCGCGATTACAGGGAGTGCGACAGTTGACTCAGTAACGGATAATAACCCGTGGTATTTTCGCACAATTTTCAAGAATAGCGATCAAGCTCGGTTTATTGCCCACTATGTTCAATCTGTCTTTAAATCAAAAAATGTTTACTTAGTAACCGGTGATGATCCTTATAGTAAAACGTTAGGAGAAGAACTAAAAACATATTTTATCGCCTTTGGAGAAAAACTTAACTTTATCGGATCGCAAGAATTAAACGACGATATCAGTCGCACGGTAGATAGCATTGTTTTTCACTTATTAAAGTTAAAAAAGGCAGGTCAAGAACCCGATTTAATCATTATTGCCATGCAAGAATTTGAAGCTGCAAAACTCATTCGTAAAATGAGACGAAATGGCATAAACTCATCCATTGTTGGGGGGGACTCAATCGGTAATGTTTCGTTTGCTCAAAGTTTTGCTGATGCAACCGAAGAACAATCAACCCCTGGTTTTTTTACCGATGATATTCATGCTGTTGTACCGGCAATTCTCGATATTTCTGGAGAGGAAGGAGAAAAGTTTAAGAACGAATTTGAGTTGCGCTATGGCTATACACCGGGATGGCTTCCTATATTTTACCATGATTCCGCTCATGTTCTTGTTAAAGCCATTAAAAATGCTATTACTGCTCATGAAAATTCATCTCAAAAAAGATTTAACATTAAAGATATCGCGACAATGCGCCGTCAAGTCCGAGACGCATTAACAAAAATAAACTCCCCAGAAAAAGCAGTTGAAGGAGTCACCCGAACCTTCTATTTCAACGACCAAAGAAATACTCAACCACTGGTTTTAATGGGTATTTTTAATCAAAATCAATTCATTTCTGCCCTCACTCAACTTACTCTTATTAAGGATGGTACTATCATTAATGATTTGGAAGAAGAACTGGAACAGGATAATTTGATTCAAATCAGTAGCGATAGCTATTTGGAAAAAACCCATATTGTTTATACGGGTATAGATATCAATGAAGTAACCCATATCGACGAAAAAAATTCATCTTTTTTACTGGATTTTTATCTCTGGTTTCGCTACAAAGGAGATATAGAACCTGACGATATTGAATTTACAAATTATTCCGTTGAAAGATTGGATTCGGGAGAAAAATTGACCCTAGATGAACCGATTAAAAGAGATAGACATGATGGAGTCAATCACGTTGTCTATCGAGTTAAAGCTGATTTTCATGAAAAGTTTGATTTTCATCATTATCCCTTCGATGACCAAATCCTATCTATTCGCTTTCGTCATCATACTTTAGGACAAGAAAAATTAATTTATGTGGTGGATTTTGTCGGAATGCGAGATACAAATACTGAGGAGGTGATCAAAAATTTTAAAAGTAATAAGGTATTTGAAAAAATTACCGATTGGCGCATTAACAATGCCCTCTTTTTTCAGGATACTCATATTAACCAATCAACATTAGGCGATCGCCGCTTAATTAAAGCTAAATCTCAGTTTCAATACTCTCAGTTTAATGCCGAGATCGAAATAGAACGTGATATTATCAGCTTTAGTCTAAAAAATTTATTACCATTATGGTTCTTTGTGGTAATCGCTTATGGTTTACTCTTTCTCCCCTTTGAAAATATTTCGGTTGAGGCCATCAGTGGTTTACTCTTAGCTGTTGTTTTCTATCATCTCAGTTTGTTGGATTCTCTACCCGAGGGGATTGGCTATGTTGTTGCTCTTGACTATGCTTTTTATTTAATTTATATTTTATTAGTAATAGAACTAACTTTGATAATTTTAGGAAGTAGTACATGGTTAAAGGCTAATACGAATGTTACCAACAAACAACTCCTTCAATTTGGTAGAGTAACTCTACCTATTCT
>NZ_JAYGHV010000258.1:0-1882 GCF_034932145.1 Spirulina sp. 06S082
AAAGGAGATTTATAGCCAGCGATTTTCAAGAAAATTGTTGCTTCTGAAATCATTGATTTTGGCTTCAGTCCAAACTCATTCGAGTTAATAAAGTCCTTTCGGTTTTGGGAGGGCTTTTTTATATCTGAATAAAATTCTGGAGTGCGATCGCTGATTTGGTTTGACGATCGCCGAAAAGTCAAAGGTAGATTAAGGCAAAAAGAACTTGCCACTTTCTAAAAACAATTGCTATGATCGAAATACACTAATTGCGATTTATGTCAAGTAAAATGAACATTAAAGCATTTCTTCTCGCTTCCATCCTTGGTTTATCCGTTCCCGCGATCGCCAGTACCGCGATCGCCCCTTCCGCGATCGCTCAAGTTTCTGCCCCAGTTGGTACATTTGTTAACAATACATGGTTCGTCAGAATTAGTTATATTAACAATGCTTATTTTTACGAAGGAAATAACAAAAATACGGGGGATTCGATTACATTAAGCGGAGCAACTTTTGGCGGAAATAGCAATCGCCGTACAATGACTTGGAACAATGGAGGCTATCGGTATCAAGTTGCTTGGCAACCCAACGATCCTGGAACTATTCGCGTGCAAGTTTTTAGTCCCAATGGACAACGAATCTTAAACCAACTACTCTCTCAAGCAGGTTAGTGATAAAAGTTAGTTATAAATATTAACTCACAACTATCAGAAATCAGGGTCATCTTCCAAAGTTTCGATTAATAAGTCCATACGTTCTTTACCGCGATTTAAAAAGGTTTCGCATTGACGTAATTGTTTAACCGCCACTTCAAACTGTGTAAAAACAGCTTCTAAGGGCAAAGCCCCCGACTCAATTTGTGCCGCGATCGCTTCGATTTCGGCGACGGCTTCTTCGTAGTTCCATTCTGGCTTATTCGTCACGGGCTTTTTTGTCATCCACTTTGGGAATTTCTGTAACTTTTACGTTGAGTTGTCCTGTTGCCAATTGTACAATTAATTCCACCTCGCCGTCTAAATCCCAAGGGTTACGGATAATGACTCCTGCTTGATTTCTAATAACAGCATAACCGCGATCGAGGACAGCTTGAGGATTGAGGGCGGACAGCTTTTCCTTTAAGAGTTCCTGATGAGAAAAGATGCGTTGCAGAGTCAAAGCGCGATCGGGAAAGTTGCTGAGATATAGTTTCAATTGTTGCAGGCGATCGCGTTCTTCGGCAAATCTTTCCTCAATGGCAGTTAAAAAGGCTTCTTGGCGCTGTTTTTGCTGTTTTTGTTCAATACTCCATCTTTCCTTGACCGACTCCAATAAGCCCATTTTGCAGCGATGCAGGTTTTCTTGCAATTGTTGCGAGTCAGGGACCACTGCTTCTGCCGCAGCAGTGGGAGTATGGGCGCTAAAGTCCGCAACAAGATCCGCGAGGGACTCATCTCGTTGATGTCCAATTCCCGTCACTACTGGGCGATCGCACTCCGCGATCGCCCTCACCACCCGTTCATCATTAAAACAGCTTAAATCCTCCGTCGCCCCACCTCCCCGCGCCACAATCACTAATTCGGCGCGATCGTCTCTTTCCACCCGTTTTAAGGCTTTCACAATGGATGCGGGGGCTAAATCCCCCTGTACGATCGCCCCGGATAACAGCACTTGTAAGCCAGGATAGCGCTGTTTGAGAGTGCGTTGAATGTCCCCCCATGCGGCGGCGGTGGGAGAAGTGACCACAGCAATGATTTGAGGATGTGGGGGTAATTGCTTTCTCTCGAGGTCGAAAAGTCCTTCGTTTTCGAGGCGCGATCGCAGTTGTTTGTATTGCAAGGCCTGTAGTCCTTCCCCCGCCGGAAGCACTTGCACTGCGTTGAGTTGATATTCCCCTCGTTTGGGGTACAGTCGCAGACTTCCCAAC
>NZ_JAYGHV010000259.1:0-1832 GCF_034932145.1 Spirulina sp. 06S082
ATAACACCGGGACCGATCGCGATCGGGCAAGATTCCCGCAACTCTAGCGATATGTTAGCAACAGCAATCACGGCGGGTTTAACGTCCGCCGGAGTCGAAGTCTGGCATTTGGGCTTATGTCCGACCCCTTGTATTTCCTTCTGCGTGGGTCAAACCGACGCGATCGGTGGGGTGATGATTTCTGCCAGTCATAACCCCCCCGAAGATAACGGCATTAAATTTTTTGGCAGTAATGGCACCAAACTTAGTCAAGATTTGACCCAACAACTGGAAACAGCCTTGAGAGGGAAAGCGAATTTTGCCCAGACTTCCCAAACTTGGGGAAAATCTTGCTATCGTCCCGAATTAGTGACAGGATATCGCGAATTTTTAACGCGATCGCTGCCCTCTGGCATTGATTTCCAAGGATTGCGGATCGTCCTCGATTTAGCCTGGGGAGCCTCTGTCAGTCTTGCCCCGCAAGTGTTTCGCGCTTTGGGTGCCGAGGTGATTTGCCTGCACGATACCCCCGATGGCGATCGCATTAACGTGAACTGTGGCTCGACTCACTTGCAATTACTGCAAGAAACCGTGAGAGAATTCCAAGCAGACTTAGGTTTCGCTTTTGACGGAGATGCCGATCGCGTCATGGCAGTAGATTCCCGAGGGCGAGTCGTCGATGGAGATTATATCCTCTATTTATGGGGACAACAACTCCAACAACAGGAACTTCTCCCCGATAATCTCATTATTGCTACGGTTATGGCTAACTTAGGTTTTGAACGGGCCTGGCAAAAACAAGGGGGACAATTCCGACGCACTAAAGTTGGCGATCGCTACGTGCAGGCGGAAATGTTAGCAACGGGAGCTATGCTGGGAGGAGAACAATCCGGCCATATCCTTTGTCACCATCACAGCTATTCTGGAGACGGACTGCAAACCGCCCTGCATTTAACCGCCCTAGTACAACAGTCCGGCAATTCTCTGGCTGAATTGATAGAAGAGAGTTTCCAAACCTATCCCCAACGGTTAAGCAATATCCGCGTTGAAGACCGCGATCGCCGCGCTAACTGGCAAAATTGCGATAAACTGCAAAAGGCGATCGCCCAAGCAGAAAACGCATTAGGTGACGAAGGACGAGTATTGATCCGAGCCTCTGGCACCGAACCCCTAATTCGAGTTATGGTTGAAGCAGCGTGCGAACAATCCGTACATCATTGGACAGACGAATTATCGCGTACCGTTAGGCAATATTCCCTCGCTTAACCGCGATCGCGAGACAAAGCGCTACGGCTAACATTTTGATGTTAGTCGTAGCGTTTATTATTAATGCGAAATACAAATAGGCGATCGTGTAGGATTGAAAAAGGGTGTAATGACTTAATTAATAATTGATAATTGATAAGCATTATGGCAAAATCAAAAAAAGCAAAAAAGAAACTCTCCAAAAAAGCAAAAAAGCAAGCAGAACTTGCCAATCTCAGCCCCAAAGAAATAGCAGCATTGAAACGCAAAGCTGCCCAAGAAAAGAAAAAATTAATCAATGTTCTTGCCGTTGTCGTTGTCTGTTTCGTTTTTATTAGTCTTCCTTTATTCTTAATTAACCCCAAAATCGGTTTGGCTCTGGGTGCAGGCATTCCCGTTATGTATTTTTCCTATCAATATCCTCGTACTGCAATCTGGCTATTTCTTATTTATATGCCCTTTAGTGGCACGATTATCTATCAATTAGTGGGTGGAAATGCCATTTTTAACCTAGCTAAAGATGGCTTTTTTATTCCTGCCTGCATTGCTTTGGTAATGGAGTGCAAAAAGAAGAAGCAACCTATAATTGTCAATAAAAAAATCTTTTA
>NZ_JAYGHV010000260.1:0-1826 GCF_034932145.1 Spirulina sp. 06S082
CTATTTTGGGAAAATCAATTTGCAGGGCGGCAAATAATAAACACGCCTGAATATCTTCAGGTTCGAGATCGGGAAAGTCTTCTAAAATTTCGCTAGCAGGGATATTATCTGCTAATGTTTCAAGAATATCACTAACGCGAATTCGCATCCCACGTATGCAGGGACGACCGCCACATTTTCCCGGTGTCTGAGTAATTCGAGCTAATAGGTTAGTGCGGTTTATCATCTGACCATCATTATTCGATCGCATTTCTTCCTCATTATAACGCGATCGCATCTCCTCAAATTTTTCTCAACCATCAGCGCGATCGCATTCCTCCCTAATCCATTTTAATGGATTTTTTGTATGAGACAGGGATTTTTAATCCCTGGCGGATTCCTGTCGGATCCCGATTTAAACCAATGGTTTTCAAAAACCGCGATCGCCAAAACATCAAGAAGCAAATTAAAGATAAATTGGTCATTATATTGTTCTTCTTATCGCTGCACCGCCGGGGGTTTTATTTTTTATTTCCTGTCGGATTCTTTATTTTGCACGATCTCTAATGCTGCGATCGCTGTATTTTTGGTATGGTGTTCTTTTTGATTTTGAACATAGGCGATCGCGCGATCGAGTTGTTTGCTACCCAGAGAAAAAACGCCATATCCTTCTTGCCATGAAAATTGTAAAGCATCATTTTTAATATTATTTAAAAGACGAGAGCTACTCCCTTTTATTTTCTTGACGAATTCTGCGATCGCAATTTTGGGAGGAATTGAAACAATTAAATGAATATGGTCTTCAACACCTCCTATCGCGTGAACGATACAGCCTAATGAATCGGATTTATTGATAATGTAAGGATATAATTTTTCTTCTTTGGCTGGGGTTAAATAGGGATAACGATTTTTTGTTGCCCAAACCAAATGATAATATAAACGCCAATATGCCATTTGATGAGATTACAATTTCGATTATTGGTTTTTAAAATGGAATTATATCATAGCACCACCGGGTATTGAAAATCCTTGCTTATCGTCGCACCGCCGGGGAATAAAATGCCCTGGCAGATCCCGATTTAAACCATTGGTTTTTAAAAACCGCGATCGCCAAAACATCAAGGAGCAAATTAAAGATAAATTGGTCATTACATTGTCCTTCTTATCGTTGCACCGCCGGGGATTGAAAATCCCTGGCAGATCCCGATTTAAACTATTGGTTTTTAAAAACCGCGATCGCCAAAACATCAAGAAGCAAATTAAAGATAAATTGGTCATTATATTGTTCTTCTTATCGTCGCACCGCCGGGGATTGAAAATCCCTGGCTGGCGGATTCCGATTTAAACTATTGGTTTTCAAAAACCGCGATCGCCAAAATATCAAGGAGCAAATTAAAGATAAATTGGTCATTAAATTGTCCTTCTTATCATCGCACCGCCGGGGATTGAAAATCCCCGTCTCATACAAAAAGTCCATTGAAATGGACTACTCTTTTATCGTGAATTTGTCATCAATTGATGCTTTTTTATTCAAAAGCGCGATCGCATTTCCCCCAATCTTTATCTAACATCAGCGCGATCGCACCCCTCCCCAATCCATTTTAATGGATTTTTTGTATGAGACAGGGATTTTTAATCCCTGGCGGATCCCGATTTAAACTATTGGTTTTTAAAAACCGCGATCGCCAAAACATCAAGGAGCAAATTAAAGATAAATTGGTCATTACATTGTTCTTCTTATCATCGCACCGCCTGGGATTGAAATTCCCCGTCTCATACAAAAAGTCCATTGAAATGAACTACTCCTTTATCGTGAATTTGTCATCAATTGATGCTTTTTTTCTCAA
>NZ_JAYGHV010000261.1:0-1793 GCF_034932145.1 Spirulina sp. 06S082
AGGCTATCGCAATTTGAGGCAGGTAAAAGTTGTTTATTGGCATCTTTATTGAGTTTTGCGATCTGAGGCTCTTTGCTATCCTCCCAATTCATCGATAACAAGCCTGCCTTTCCCCCATCGCTAATTCCGAGGCGATCGCTTTGTCCCAAATTTGCCAAATTTCCCCCCAGTCTTCCTCGCTGAGAGGTTTGGGACTGGAAATGCAAAACTTTAATTCGGGCTTGTAAAGGGAAATCAGGTCAAAAGCACTTTCTCCTTTGGGTTTCTTGGTTGTATCGCCCGTTTTTACTTGCCATCCTTGTTGCGGGTGAACCAGATCGATGAGGCGATCGCGCCAACGGTTATCGGTGGGGTCGGTACCGATCGCCGGGCGAATGATGCCCTCATCTTGGCCGCCGTTGGTGACGAAGCGCCAGTTAAATTTATAGTCGTGGGTTCTTTGCTGAGGATTTTCTCGCCATTGGTAAGGACGTTTGGGGAGGGGATCGATCCACTCGGAGACCCAGCGTTCAATTTGGTTGTTATTGTTAATGTAGTGGAGTTGACAGCGTCCGTCAATTTGGGCGCGAAACATGAGGGGAACTTGTTCGCTCAGTTGATTGATTGTCACTTTTTCACCATCTAGCATTTTCTCGATTATTAGTGAATCATTATAGGACAAAATCATGAAACTATCCACGGTGTTTATTTCTGTATCAGACTATCTTGAAGGCGAAAAAGTAAGCCCCATTCGTCATGAATATCTTGGCGGTCAAATATTTGCGATGTCTGGTGGGAGTGAAGAACATAATCGCATTGCTGGGAATATCTATACTCGTTTATTAATTCATTTACGCGGGAGTGGGTGTAAAACTTTTATGTCAGATATGAAGGTCAATATGCCTATTGCTCAAAATACAGCAGAACTTTTTTATTATCCTGATGTCATGGTGACTTGCGATCGCCAAGATACGGAAAAGTATTATAAAACTCGTCCCTGTTTAATTATTGAAGTGCTTTCCCCTTCTACTCAAAGTTTAGATCGGCGAGAAAAACGATTAAATTATCAAACTTTGCCCAGTTTACAGGAATATATCCTCGTTTCTCAAACGGAAATGAGGGTAGAAGTTTATCGACGGAATGCGGCAGGAATTTGGTCTCTCGAAATCTTAGAAACAGATGATATTTTAGCGTTAAATTCAGTAGATTTAACCTTGACAATGGCAGAGATTTATGATGAAGTTTTGACGGGATAAAATGCAATGCTTAGATTTAGATGCGCGATCGCATCTCCTCAAATTTTTCTCAACGGGAAACGCGATCGCTTTTCCGTGCAAATTATGTTCTGCCAATTTCTACAATTGTTTCACCTTGTTCCAGTAAAACTAATGCTTGTGGAAATGCGCGACTAAAAATACGTTTTAAATCTCGATTGTTGATATTACCACAAGTTAACCAAAGAATTTGAGGTGGAATCCCCTGACGGATCGCTAAATCGACAAAATCTCGATCTTTTGTAATAATAACCGTGCCTAAACCGTTAATTTGTGCTGCGTTGAAAATCTCAATATCTTGTGCGTCACGTAATTCCAGATCGCGCAAGGCTAAGGCATTAACATCAAATGTATCAGTCAACCATTGCGCTAAACTGGGAGGAAGTTGAGCATTTAACCAAAAAATCATACGGCTATTTTGGGAAAATCAATTTGCAGGGCGGCAAATAATAAACACGCCTGAATATCTTCAGGTTCGAGATCGGGAAAGTCTTCTAAAATTTCGCTAGCAGGGATATTATCTGCTAATGTTTCAAGAAT
>NZ_JAYGHV010000262.1:0-1623 GCF_034932145.1 Spirulina sp. 06S082
TTGAGCGCTTTTTCATCATTCTTTCTTCTCTGGTGATTTCTCGATCTTACCCTCTCTTTCTCTTTCTCATTGGTTTTTTCCGATTCCTTTTGTTTTTCGCTTTCTCCCCTTAAGTTGACACCAATGAACGCTTGCGCCCGTGCTTTGTTTTGCGCCCTCTATGCTTGCGCCCGTGCTTTGTTTTGCGCCCTTTTCTGCACCCCAAGGTAAAGCGGCAAACGGCAAGCGGTTAAGTTTCCCGTCAGCGACGATCGCCAAACGTTGATTTTTCAACTTACCTGCAACGGGATCGAGGAGCATTTTCGCGAGTTCTGTTCCTTCGCTGAGAGGGTTGCGATCTTCGGCTTGCAGGGCGGTGATATAGAGTTCTGTGGCGGTTTCAATGTCTTGGCGAGAGGGGAGTTCGTAGGCAGTAAACTCGGTTTTGCTGACGGCGAAGAGATAGCTGCGATCGCCTCCGAGGGCGTATTCGAGGAGGAGGGTATCATCGTCGAGGATGTTTGCTTGGATTTGTTGCAGGGTGAGAGGCTGAGGATATTTTAAGTTCGCGTAGGCGGGGTTCTCCCGGCGAATTTGGGCTTCGAGGGTTTGCAAATCGTCGAGAATTGTCTCGATCTTGCTTTTGATGGCTTCGAGATCGGCATTAGCATAACCCTTGGGGTTCTGGAGGAGTTGCACGCGCTGTTGTTCGGCGGTGCTGAGAGCCTGGTTAAGGCGTTTTTCTTCAGCGAGGAGGGCGGGGGGAAGGTCGGCTTTGAGGTCGAATTGTGCTTCGGTGAGAATTTCGGTGAGGGTGCGGGCGCGGGAACTTTCGCTGGCTTGGAAGGCGCGGGCATCGTAGCCTTTATTAGGGTTATTCCGGTGCAGTTCCATCAACAGGTCGATGTAGAACTGATAATAACCTTGGACGGAAGCGAAGTAGGTTTGGCGGAGTTCGGTGGTGGGGGCTTTGGTGCGGAGGTCTTCGAGGATGGCGATGGATTTTTCCATCTCGGTGAGGGCGTTTTCGAGGTTGCCTTGGGAACGTTGAGTGAGGGCGATATTCCCTAATGTGGTAGCTTCTACAGAGCGATCGCCCACGGCTTGGCTGAGGGGCAAGGCGCGAGCGAAGTATTCAAGGGCTTTCTGCTTCTCTCCTAGGGAGTCGTAGACAGAGCCAATATTGTTGAGGGTGATGCCTTCTCCCCCGCGATCGCCCACGGCTTGGCTGAGGGGCAAGGCGCGAGCGTAGTATTCAAGAGCTTTCTGCTTTTCTCCTAGGGAGGAGTAGACATTGCCAATATTGTTGAGGGTTGCGGCTTCTCCCCCGCGATCGCCCACCGCTTGGCGGAGAGGCAAAGCGCGAGCGAAGTATTCAAGAGCCTTCTGCTTTTCTCCTAGGGAGTCGTAGATGAAGCCAATATTGTTGAGGGTGCCGGCTTCTCCGCTGCGATCGCCCACCGCTTGTCTAAGGGGCAAGGCGCGTTCTAAGTATTCAAGAGCCTTCTGCTTTTCTCCTAGGGAGTTGTAGACTCCGCTAATATTGTTGAGAGTCGTGCCTTCTCCGCCGCGATCGCCCACGGCTTGTCGGAGGGGCAAGGCGCGTTCGTAGTATTCAAGAGCTTTCTGCTTTTCTCCTAGGGA
>NZ_JAYGHV010000263.1:0-1489 GCF_034932145.1 Spirulina sp. 06S082
CTGTATCCAATAATCTTAAACTAATATTATGACTGCCAAAATCTTAGTTGTTGATGATGAACCTTTATTAGAATATGTCATCCAACAAAAATTTAGGCAAAAAATTCGTGCCAAGGAATTTGAGTTTTTGTTTGCTAACAATGGCAAACAAGCCTTGGAAAAACTTGCCGAAAATCCTGCTATTGAATTGGTGTTGACTGATATTAATATGCCTGAAATGGATGGATTGACCTTATTAGAGAAATTGGCAGAAGGCGATCGCACCCTCAAAGCCGTTGTTGTATCTGCTTATGGGGATTTAAGCAATATAAGAACGGCGATGAATCGAGGCGCTTTTGATTTTCTCACGAAGCCAATTGACTTTCGTGATATGGAAATTATCATCCAGAGAACGCTAGATTTCGTTAAACGAACCAGAGAAGATTTAACCAAGTTACAGCAGACCCAAACACAACTGATTCAAAATGAAAAAATGGCAAGTATTGGTCAACTTATCGCCGGAGTTGCTCACGAAATCAATAATCCTGTAAGTTTTATTTCTGGCAACCTCGACCATGCTAGAAATTATTTTAAAGACTTACTTCATATTATCAATCTTTATCAAAAACATTGTCAGGATAACCTACAAGAGATAGAAGCAGAAATAGAAGCTCTCGATCTCCCTTTTATTTTAGAAGATCTGCCGCAAATGCTGGATTCGATGACAGAAGGAACCGATCGCATTCGCCATCTCAGCGAGTCTCTCAGAACTTTCTCACGGGCAGATAGTTCTAATCGCGTTTCCTTTAATCTTCATGCCGGAATTGATAGCACTCTCATTATTTTACGACATCGACTCAAAGGGAATGATAATCGTCCCGAAATTCAAGTCATTCGAGAGTATGGGGAACTGCCAGAGGTTCAATGTTATCCGGGACCTCTCAATCAGGTTTTTATGAATATTATCGCGAATGCGATTGATGCCTTAGACGAATCAAGCCTTAAGAAAGTGAAGGGGGAAATAGAAAATAATCTGGAAACACATCCCAATCAAATTACAATTAAAACTGCTGCGATCGCCGAGACAGATACCGATCGAAAAATGGCTGCCATTCGCATTCTCGATAATGGACTCGGCATGACCGCAGAAATTCAAAAACAAATCTTCGAGCATTTGTTTACCACTAAACCCGTAGGTCAAGGAACGGGATTGGGCTTATCAATTTCCCGCCAAATTATTATTGAAAAACACGAGGGAAACATTAAGTGTATTTCATCACCAGGAGAAGGCACGGAGTTTATTATTGAAATTCCCTTATGACGGAACAGAATCTTCCCTCCCCCAATATTCCCGTTAAAAAGCCAGCAAAAATCCTCGTTGTCGATGACGAACAGTTGCTGCAATATATTATTCAGCAACGATTTCGTCGTAAGATTCGTGCCAAAGAACTGGTCTTCGATTATGCACCCAATGGGGCGATCGCGATCGCCAAATTACAATCCGATCGCA
>NZ_JAYGHV010000264.1:0-1434 GCF_034932145.1 Spirulina sp. 06S082
TCTGGAAATTCAAGGAAGGATTTTTGAAAATTTCTTCACCACAAAAGCAGTTGGTAAAGGCACGGGTTTGGGTTTGGCAATAAGCTATAAAATTATTGCTGAAAAACACCGAGGGGAGTTAAAACTCAAGTCTGAAGTTGGAGTGGGAACGGAATTTGAAGTTCTCTTACCTCTTGATAGTCCAGTTTAAGGATAATAGGAAAAATTCATTATGGCTAGAACAAAATCAATTGTTCATTATGTTGCGGTTAGCGATCTATCTCAACCTCCAGAAGAACATCAGGGGTTTAGAATTGAGGTAGAAGGTCGAGGTGGAGATACAGAAAAAAACAGAGAGAAAGCCTTAGAAATTGTCAATCAAAAGTGGGAAAATGGGGAAATTGCAGAAGATAAGTTTCCCGATGGTATCACTCGAGATAATATTTTTTATGTCCCCCCTCCATCTACAAAAGGAAACATGGAAACAACAGATCGAGAATTACTTCCCATCGTACAGGGAGCCCAAGAGATTGTGCAGTTAACAAAATTGCAAATTGAAGTCCAAGAAGCAGCAGAAGACGCATCTCCTTATACTCCCATTATTGAAGTTATTTTGGATCGAAGTCGTCCCTTAAGTTCTGAAGAAAAAGAACTGGCAAAAGAGAAAAAATATGGTAAAATCATTGAGCGAGTTGGCCTTGCGATCGCCCATCAAGAAGAGTTTCGCGAGAATTGTACGGGGAATGGGAAATTAATACTCAACGCGATCGCCTGGAATCTAGAATCTAATCTAGATTTTTCACTTAACACAGGAAGTGAGAGGACAAAAAGCGAGGAGAATGTATCGAAAAATACTGAAGAAGAAGAGGAATAGGCGATCGCCAAGGTGAGATCGCGTAAAATTTAATACCAATCAAATCAATGTAGAAAATGAGAAGCAAAAGTGCTTCTCATTTTTTATTTCCGATGTTACCATAGAGAGCAATTTGGTGTGAGGAAAAATCGATGTTAGTCCAAGAATATGAGAATATTAGGGATAAGGAAAATTCCCTAGAGAAAGAAAAAATAGCTTTGTTTTGGGGGAAGCTATTGCGAGAGATTAGCAGCGAACTAACCCCAAGTAGTCGAATTTTTTTAAGGACTATTTTTTGTACTTTTAGTTTTATTTTGGGTGTGGGTTATAGTTCGGTTCAAGAAGCGAATAAACTGTCTGAAGAATCGACAGTAAAATTGATTGTTGATAATGTCCCCGATTTTCCCAAACCCGATCGCCTGCGGATTAAAGCTGTCGGCGATATTATTCCCGGTACTAACTATCCCCATAATCGCTTACATCCTCGTAAAGAAGAATTATTAGCCGCAGTAGAACCCCTTTTAGATGAGGCAGAAATTGTTTTTGGTAACTTTGAAAGCACCCTCACTAATGCAACGGTTTCCGCGAAACAAATGGGGAGT
>NZ_JAYGHV010000265.1:0-1206 GCF_034932145.1 Spirulina sp. 06S082
CTCGATTGCATTCAACCCTCCCAACGCTCTCGAGTGGGAGAAAAAGCCTTTGTGTTGAGCCAATTGTGTCAGCAAGGTTATCCGATCCCGCCAGGATTTGCGATCGCGACGACAGTATGGCAACAATTTTTAATGATTCCGGGAGAGTCCAAACCCATCTTGACGGATCTTTCGGGTTCTTCCCTCCACATTGATGTCAAAGATTTTCGCGCCCTGCAACAACTTGCTCGTAATATTTGTCAGGATATCCAAACAGTTCCGCTACCGTCTCAATGGCTCGATGAATTCCTAGTCGCGGCAGGCAAATTATCTACGCCGGCTTTGATTTTACGTCCTTCCTTAGCCATTTTCGATACAGTTCCTTCTCCGATTCGAGGAATTTGGCGATCGCAAGTCTGTTGGTGCGAACCCCAATCTTTTGAGAATGCCCTCAAACAGGTTTGGAGCGAGCTTTTTCGAGCCAAAAGTTTGTTCTATTGGCAACGCGCGGGGATCGAACTCGATCGCATTCAAATGGCGATTTTGGTGCAGCCAATGGAGGAGGCGATCGCTTCGGGAAGAGTTGTTGCTGACTCCACGCAATGGCAAATTGAAGCGACACGGGGACTGGGTTACAGTTGGATACGAGGGGAAGTGGAACTGGAAACCTATCGCGTTAATGCAGTCACAAAAGAGATTGAGGCTCAAGATCCCGGTCGTAAAACGCGGGAGTGCTATGTCAGAGAGAAACCCCTGCTTTCATCGACGAATTGCCTGGAAAACCGATCGCTTCCAGAAGAAGAGCAGGAAAATTATGTTTTAGATCGAGCCGTACTCTCGCAAATTCTGACTCTCACCCAAAGAATACAATTGGAGAAAAGCAAGAATTTTTCTTGGGAATGGGTCTTATCTCGGACAGCAAAAACACCTCAACTCTATCTCGTGCAGTGGAACGAGGAACAGCAGGTTTCTGCCCCTATTTCTTCTACCCTTTCACTTCCCCTTGTGACCGGGGTGAGTGCTTCTCCAGGACGCGCGATCGCCCCAGTGCGCGTGCTGACTTCTCCCGATGATTTACATCAAGAAATTTCCGTTGGGGAAATCTTAGTGGCCAAAACCCTAGAATCTTATTGGTTTCCTTTGCTTAAACAAGCCGCAGGATTAGTTCTCGAGCAAGGAAATCTCACCAGTCACGGTGCTATTTTGGCTCGCGAATTAGGCATTCCG
>NZ_JAYGHV010000266.1:0-1176 GCF_034932145.1 Spirulina sp. 06S082
GTTCCCAGAACAACTGGCGTTCTCAGCGTGCAGTCGGAACTTTTGCCCACATACACTCTGGAAAAGTTTTTGTCGCCTATTAATACACAATACCAATATCTCGCGCCAATATTATAACTCGCGTTTAAATCTGAATGGTATTGCTTTCCCGTACTAAAACGACAAAGAGAATAATTACTTTTTCCCCTCTTGACTTTCCCACTGCCATCAAAAGCATAGGCACTGGTATATTTGGGATTGATAAAAACCACCTTACCTCCCAATTCTCTCCATCTTTCTTGGGTCAACTCAACGATTTTTCGATGACACCAAAGATGGAATTTTTGTTTGTGCAAAGTCCCCTTTCTTCCCGCTTTTGCCTTCCATCCGGCTAAGTTCTCAAAGACGATAATTTTGACATTATGCGCTTTGGCAAACTCAACAATTCCCCGCATGACTTTACGAGATATTTCACGGTTGATATGGGAAGATTTACGATAGAGTCCCTTACAAAAACCTTTCCTGTGCTTTTGTCCGGTAATACGGGCAGTTTGTTTAGCTTTTTTAGCAATCTTCATCCTACGTCGATTGCGACGGTCTATGTCTCTAGCCGGATTGATAAATTTCCGTGCTTTTACAGTACCGTCAGCACCAACTATGGCTGCTGTTGCTGCATTGTTAATCCCTAAATCTACGCTACAAACATATTCTGATTCCTCTCTTTCGACTTTTTTAACCTTTACAGGCATGGAAAGTTGACAGGTTCTTTTGTTGACCACTAATGCAGGAGATTTTATCTCGTTTCCTTCTACAAGATGGCGGTTTTTCCCTTGTTTTTTGACGGGGATTTCTGCTGACCATACCCAATCTTTTCCATTCCAGATTTTAATTTGAATTGTGCGATATTTTTCCCCATAACGAATCTGTTGACCTTTGTACAATGAAGGGTAACTTCTGCACATTGCTGTTAGTTTTGGCGGTTGGCAAAAGCGATGTTTTCTCTCTCCCGATTGCCATGCTCTATATCTCGTTTGAAAACTTGAGACTATACCAATAGCATCGGCTATCCCTGCTCTTCTTAAATAACTGGGGAATTTTCGGAATGAGGGATATTTTTTCACCACCGATTGAAAATAGCGGTGCTTGGGTTCAGGATTTTTTGCGGTTTGATGAAT
The DNA here is from genome assembly GCF_034932145.1 of Spirulina sp. 06S082. Taxonomy (NCBI): domain Bacteria; kingdom Bacillati; phylum Cyanobacteriota; class Cyanophyceae; order Spirulinales; family Spirulinaceae; genus Spirulina; species Spirulina sp. 06S082. Next base: position 1,155 of record NZ_JAYGHV010000266.1, read on the forward strand.
GGCTTTTTCTATGGCATTTACT
>NZ_JAYGHV010000267.1:0-1096 GCF_034932145.1 Spirulina sp. 06S082
CGATGGGCAGCCGGTCCGATGGGCCTTGAACTGGCTGCACGGCGTTCAGCTTGCGGATCGGGTGTACGGACCCAAGCTGATGATGGAGATATGCAACCGAGCGTCGCAGGACAGACTCCAGGTTTATCTGTACGGAGCGCAGTCTGGGACGTTGTCGCGTCTTGCCGAGGCGCTCCCGGATGCGGTGCCGGGACTCGAGATTGCCGGCGCCGAACCGTCCCGCTTCAGGCAGCTCTCGACCGATGAGCGATCGGCCATGATTGAACGAATCCGCGATTCAGGGGCTGCGATCGCGTTTGTCGGACTCGGCTGTCCGCGCCAAGAGACTTTCGCCTATGAATGCGCGACCGATCTGTCCATGCCGGTTGTCGCGGTCGGCGCTGCGTTCGATTACCACGCGGGCGTCAGGAGCGAGCCGTCTCCGCGGCTGCAGCGATTAGGCCTTCAATGGGCGTACAGGTTGGCGCAGGACCCGCGTCGTCTTTGGAAGAGGTACCTCGGTCTCAATACCCTCTTTGTCGGTCTCGTTCTACTACAGCGTCTGCGTATATGGCAACCTCGAGGGGACGGCACTGAAGTCCCGACCCGATCACTTAAGCACGGCTAGCTCGGCCACGAACCTGAGCCACCCTCCCTGAAGGCCTCCACGTAGAGGGAGCCCGGCCTATACTCTTTCCCAAGCTCATCTAGGTCGAGGCCATACCTAGACCAGCCCTCGATCCCGCTTTCGCCGAATCCAACGCGAGTAGGGTTCCTGAATCCGCTGTCGAGGAGCAACGCCGCCAGGTTCGCCCAGTCGTACATCCACTGATGCGTCTCGCCGCGCCTTCTGGCATCGCCGACCAAGACCCGCTCGATGGCTTGGATCAGACCCCGTCGACCCTGCAGGGCAAATGGCTCTCGGCGGACCGCCTGCTCGATCATCGCGCCGACGTACTCGTCATGGTGGGGCAGATGGGAGCTATCCTCTTCGCAGAGGGTGAGATGGGCTAGGTACTTGCGGCATACCTGCTCCAGGTCCGGGACGACGATCCGTTGAATACCTCCGGGTTTCAGGACGCGCAGGACTTCACGCTGGAACTTCGGTGCAATCGAT
>NZ_JAYGHV010000268.1:0-1063 GCF_034932145.1 Spirulina sp. 06S082
AATAAGTAGCTAGACAAAATTAATTGCATAATCAGTGCCAAAATGCCGGAGAATCTGCTCAACCGCCTCCTTGAGAGTCTCCAAACTCTCATAATCCTGTGGTTTGAGCCATTGATATTTGATAAATCGCCATAGAATTTCAATGAGATTGAGTTTTGGCGAACTCCTTGGCAACCAAAAGATTTCTAGGTTCTGCGATCGCCACTCCTCTAACTTCCCAAACAAACTTTTGCTGGTGTGAATTGAAGCCAGATCCATGACAATGAATGTCTTTTTTGTTACCCGCTTACAAAAATCATCGATACACGCCACAACAATCTCACTATCAATTGAGCAATTCCAAAGATAAGAATCTAATTGATTGGATTTTCCCAAGAGTCCGAGAATATTAAAACGTCGGCTTTTCTGACTTTTCAGGAAGAGTGTTTCCCCTCTTTCCTGCCACGCATAAGGGATATATGGTTCTAGGCAAAATCCAACTTCATCAAGGTATCTAATTTCGATTTCACCTTGCCTTTCTCGCTCTTTTAAATTTTCTAACTCTTCTTTTTTTCTTTTGTATTCTTCTGGTTCTGGAGGATTAGCAACATCTTTTCTCATTCTTTTCCATGTCATTTTTAAAAATTTTAATACTCTTTTCAATGTCTGTTTACTCATTTTTATTCCCCATTCTTCTTGGATTTTTTCTAAAACCTTCTTTAAATTTCTCGGAGTTTGTTTCGCCCATTTTTTGACTTGTTCTTTTTGCTCGTCATTCAAGAGAGATTTTCTCCCCTTTCCTTTTCGTGCATATAAACTGACTAATTTTCTCTCTTTCCATTCTTTCCACCAATAACTTACTATTCTTTTGCTCACATTAAATATAGTCGCAATTTGACTAATACTCCAACCTTCATATCTCAATAATACTCCATGTGCTCGTCGCCTCACTTGATATGATTCACTTTCTCGATAAATCCGCCACAGTAGTTTTTGGGTTTCTCTTGCTAATTTTTCCATGCTTGCTTAGTCTTTTGGGGTTTTATTTTACCACATCTGCAATTAATTTCGTATACCTACTTAT
>NZ_JAYGHV010000269.1:0-768 GCF_034932145.1 Spirulina sp. 06S082
ACAGGACTTACGCTAGTACACTAAATATAGTGTATAGCAAGATAGACGATGGCTAAAAATTTTGGATAGCGATCGCCAGAAGAAAAAGATTAAATTGTTTCATACGTTGCTTAGTCTTTTTTTTTACTTCTTCTACAGAAGTTTTCTTGAGTTCATTTGTTGCCACATATTCCGTTCTATCGGTAGAGACAGATACCCGAAATAACTGCACTTTTTTATTTTGAGGAAATTGCATGATCTATTTTGGTTTTTCCATCTCCATCTGGATCATAAATTCGATAATCAATGACCCAAAACTCTCCCGTTTCTGGATTGATATAAATACAGCTAACTAAACCAATACCTCTAATTACACGATGTTCATTTCCACTATACTGACGACGAACTAACTCGATTTTTTGGGAAAATCTTTTATCACTAACTGTGTCATCAAAAACCAAAATTCCTTCCTCAGGACTTTGAATCAGGTTGATAACATTATCCCAAATCAATTTAGGCGTTAATTTCTCATTCCTTAAATAACGATTAATTGTATCATGACTAATTCCTTGAATATGATCGGCTAAGTTGGTTATTGTATAATTTTTTTGACTACTTAAAAGATACTGACAATAATTGAGATAGGTGAATTTCATGTTAATTTTAAGTTTGATTTCCTAACAATATTATCATATTTTAGGCTCTGTACCAAGATTTTTGATTTTTGGGGTTTGCTGCTCGCTCTTTTTTAAACTTTACGCTACATATGGTGTTACTGCGTAAGTTCTG
>NZ_JAYGHV010000270.1:0-761 GCF_034932145.1 Spirulina sp. 06S082
TGAAGCACTTGTGCTGTATTCAGGGGATTTTTATTTTATCAGCAAGTCGATCTTAGCAGTTGAGGGCTAATCGTCGATCGCGGCAATTAAAGGCAAAATGATGTTAAGGAGAAGGGCGATCGCCAAATATAATACGTCCAGGGCGGATCATTGTTGCTCCAGCTTGTAGGGCAAGGGGGTAATCTCCAGACATTCCCATTGAGAGTTCGGGTAGGGTTAAATCGATCCTGGGGTCTTGGGCGATTTGGTCTCGAAGTTCTTTGGTTGTGTGAAAAGCTGCCAACTTTTCTGCATCAGAAAGTCCCATCGGTAGAATTGTCATCAAACCTTGAATTTCTAAATGGGAGAGGCGATCGAGTTGCGGAAGATCGGCGAGTAATTCTGATTGACTCCAACCATATTTATTAGCATCGGGCAAGATTTTTACTTGCAGACAAATTTTAGGATTGCGTTGAATGTCTGCGGCGAGACTATTCAGCCGTTGAGCCAGTTTGAGACTATCGCAAGAGTGGATCCAATCAAAATGCTCGATCGCCTTTTTGGCCTTATTACTCTGAATATGACCGATAAAATGCCAGCAAATATCTTTTAAATCTTGCAATTGCTCTTGTTTGGGGAGTGCTTCTTGAATGCGACTCTCAGCAAAGTCACGTACTCCCGCTTGGTAGGCTTCTCGCATCGCTTCGAGAGAAACTTGCTTGCTTACAGCGATCGCGCGAACCCCCGAGGGTAACTGCTGGTAAATTCGCTCTAGGCGATCG
>NZ_JAYGHV010000271.1:0-758 GCF_034932145.1 Spirulina sp. 06S082
TTTGCCCTGTCCGAGCAGGAGTTGTTTGAGTACAGCCCTCACCAGTTTGAGAGCGATTGCATTTGCAATAATTCCTGAACTTAAAAAGAGGCTACACAAGAGAATCCATCGCGAGTTTTTCAACACTGCCAATTTTCTTTGCCATTCCAGCTATCATTTTAAGGATTGGTTTTTACCTGTAGCATCACCGATCGCGATCGCCAAAATTGAGAGGAAATTGCATGACCGATTCACTCACCTCAACCGAACTCCAATCCGTTCGAGAACTGGTAAGCGAGCAAAACTCGTCAGAAACTAGCGAGATCGAACGAGCGATCGCGACTTTAGAAAAGCACGATGGCGATATAGAAACGAGTTTCCAAGATTTATGGCAGGAGCAGGTTGGGGATTTGGGATCTCCAACTCCGGGAGAGAAGTCCATTTGGGAGGTGACGCTTAAAGTTTTGCGCGATGAGGTTTGCGGGGATGATGGTTTTCGCTCTAAAGTTCTGGACTATAACAAGAATCCGGGGAGTGCCTCGATTTTGACGGGGGCGATCGTGTATCTGGTGGGGTTGACTTCGTTGCCCATCAATCCGGCGATCGCAACGGTTATCGTTCTCTATATCGTCAAAGTGGGGTTGAATATCTTTTGCGAGTATACAGAACCCCCCGAGCCGGAAAAGCAATCTTAAATGGGAGGCGAGCAAATGGTTTTTGCAACGGGTCACGCCCTGATTATCGGGGTGGGTTCTTATCAGTACGTGCCGGAGAAAAAT
>NZ_JAYGHV010000272.1:0-752 GCF_034932145.1 Spirulina sp. 06S082
AGCGACGACTTCCCGACGTTGGGCCTGCCGATCACCGCCACGCGCACGGCGCCGTCGTCCTCTATCCGCGGCGGCCGGTCGCCGAGTGCGTCGACGATGCGATCAAGCAGGTCTCCGGTCCCCATCCCGTGGGTAGCCGAAACCGGAAACGGTTCGCCCAGGCCGAGCGCGTGGAACTCCGCCGCGCCGTACTGGTCGACCGCGCGGTCAGCCTTGTTGACCGCGACGACCACCGGGACCGGTGAAGCCCTCAGTTGCCGCGCCATGTCGGTATCGCCGGAGCGCAGCCCGGACCTTCCGTCGGCCACCAGCACGATCGCGTCGGCCTCTTCCATGCCGAGTCGAGCCTGACGCTGGATGTCGGCGGCCATCTCCGATTCGTCCTCGAGGTCGATACCGCCGGTGTCGAGCAGGTCGAATTCCCGTCCGTTCCATTCACAGCGCACGCGCTTGCGGTCCCGGGTGACGCCGGCTTCGCTGTGGACCACGGCCTCGCGGCCACCGGCCAGGCGGTTGACCAGAGTGCTCTTGCCGACGTTCGGGAATCCGACCACGGCGACTGTGGGGACCGACGCCACGTTCAGGCCAGACCGCGCTCGGCGACAAGCCCGGCGATGCGGCTCACGACATCATCGATCGAGAGATCCGAGGTGTCGATCTCGACCGCGTCTTCGGCGGTCACGAGGGCACCGTGCTCGCGCTCGCTGTCACGGCGGTCCCTTTCGTTCTGGGCGGCGAGTACTTCACTCGCA
>NZ_JAYGHV010000273.1:0-620 GCF_034932145.1 Spirulina sp. 06S082
TGCGCAATCTGCGCCGGCGCGATGTTCACGGCGATCTTGACCTGGCGCCGCCACGACGCCGCCTCGGCGCAGGCGGTCTTGAGCACCCATTCGCCGATCGGCACGATCAGGCCGGTCTCCTCCGCGATCGGGATGAACTCGTTCGGCCCGACGAGCCCGCGCACCGGATGGTGCCAGCGCAGCAGCGCCTCGTAACCGATGACCTCGCCTGTGCCGACCTCGGTCTGGGGCTGGTAGTGGAGTTCCAGCTCGTCGCGCTCGATGGCGTAGCGCAGTTCCATGGCCAGTGCCGACCGGTTGCGGCTGTTCTCGTCCATGGACGCGTCGTAGCGGCAAATCTTCGCGGCAGGGGACTGCTTGGCCCGGTACATCGCCAGGTCGGCGCGCCCGAGTAGTTCATCGACCGTGCCACCGTCATCCGGAAACAGCGTGACGCCCAGCGAGGCGCCGACCGAGAGAACTCGGTCGCCCTGCTCGATCGGCCGGCAGATCTCCTCACGAAGCGATTTGGCGAACTCGCGCGCCTGGTTGATGCTGAAGACGTCGAGCTTGACGGCGACGAATTCGTCACCGCCGACCCTCGCCAGGAACTCGTTGCGGCCGAGGCGGGCCGAAAGACG
>NZ_JAYGHV010000274.1:0-62479 GCF_034932145.1 Spirulina sp. 06S082
AGAGGCGATCGCCAATAGTTCTGGATTTCAGCGTTGGATGCTAGAACGGCAACTCAAAAATGCCTCTAGTGTCGAAAATGGTGCCAAAAATATTAATGAAATCGAGCAAATCGATCTCCTAGTACGTACTTATTTGCGGGAAACCTTAGAAACTTTAGCTTATTAAACTTTGCGATCGCTTGAATCCCATTCATAGCAATCATTAGAGTAAACTTGTTGGAGTCGATTGCTCCTCAAGGATTTGAACAAATCCAACCAAGAGTAAGTTCTCAATTCTATACTGGAAGATGGAACTTCAAACAATTGAGAACGGGCAATGACTCCAAACCCCGCCATTATTGAATCTGTCGAACAACTCGGATATCGCGTTACCGTGGGCGATGTCGCGGCAAAAGCTGGATTAGATGTTAACTTAGCACAGCAGGGATTATTGGTTTTAGCCTCAGATTCTGGCGCTAATTTGCAAGTTGCTGAATCTGGCGATATTGCCTACGTTTTCCCGAAAAATTTCCAAGCCATTCTCCGCAATAAATATTTACGCTTGCGACTGCAAGAATGGTGGGACAAAATTTGGAATGTCCTTTTCTACTTAATTCGGATTTCCTTTGGCATTCTTTTACTTCTTTCTATTGTTTTAATTTTTCTCGCGATCTTCATTATTATTATTGCTCTGAATTCTTCTAATGATAATGACTCCGGTGGGGGAGGAGGTGGAGGTTCCCGTCATTCTGGGGGACGCGGTGGATTTGCATTTTTTCCCCGTCTTTGGTTTGGGTCGGATCTCTTTTGGATTTTTAACCCCAGTTACGGCTATTCAGACTATTCTCGGCGACAGAAGCGATCGCCCTCATCCTCCTCGGAAAAAAGCGAACTCAACTTTTTAGAAGCTATTTTTTCCTTCTTATTTGGAGATGGCAATCCCAATATTGACTTAGAAGAGCGACGGTGGCAAGCGATCGGTCGCCTCATTCGCAACAACCGTGGGGCAGTAATTGCCCAGCAAATCACCCCTTATCTTGATGAAATAGACGCGATCGCCCTGGAAGAAGAAAGTTATATGTTGCCTATCCTATCGCGATTTAACGGTTATCCTGAAGTCTCTCCTCAAGGGGAAATTGTTTACTATTTTCCCGAATTACAAGTAACAGCAGGAAAACAAGAAGCCACTTCAGAATTAACTAAGATTTTACCCGAACATCCCTATCGTTTCAGTGCGGCAGGAAGCGGCCAAATTATGGGGGCGATCGCCCTAGGAAGTGTGAATATAATTGGGGCATTAACATTATGGTCGTTAATGCGGGGAGATATTGCGGCTCAAATTGGCGGTTTGGTCGCTTTTGTTGCCTCTATTTATTGGTTGTTATTAGGATACGGTATTGCCTTTTTCGCGATTCCTTTAATCCGCTATTTTTGGATTCAACAGAAAAATGCAAAAATTCAACAACGCAATAATCAGCGCATTCAACGAGCAGAAAAATTAGAAAATCCCGATACACTTATCCAACAAAAACTCGATTATACGCGCCAATTCGCTCGGGAGCAAATTATCGGCACGGAAGAGTTAAGCTATTCCACAGAAACCGATCTAATCGACCAAGAATTAGAGAATATTGAAAAAGGCGATCGCGAATGGCAAAAACGTTTAGAATCTTAGATCTAAAATTGTTATTTTCTGAATGAAAACTGGAAACTCTGCGAAACCTCGATTTTCAGCTAAAATACTAATTAGTCATGCGATCGCGCTTTAGCATCGCTATGCGATCGACAAGCAACTTTGATGAACTTCTTTGATGAATTTCTCCAGTATAAATTTCTCCAGTATGAGTTTCTCCATGAAAGCGCCTACTTTGAAAAAACACCACTTCATTAATACAGACCATAATCCCAAGCACCCCTCGGTAAATTCTCGTAGAAAGCCCTCCCTTCGTCCTCTACTCAGCATTGCCGCTACATGGGTTCTTCTTCAGAGTTGCCTGACGGGAATTCCCGCGATCGCCCAAGAAAAAAAAGAACCTCTCTCCTACACTCAACTCCTCGAAAAAGTGGAAAAAGGGGATGTTCTGAATATTGAACTCGATCCCTCCACAGGAGTCGCTAAAGTTGAGATTCGCGGGGAAGAGGAACCGACAAAAATTAAATTGTTCGATGAAGACCCCACATTGGTCGAAAAACTACGCAAACAAGGCATAGAGATTGACGTACAGCCCTCTGGAGACCCCTCCGCAACCCTGGGACTCATTGCTAATCTTGCGCTTTTATTTATTCTCTTTTTCATCGTCATTATGATTTTAAGGCGATCGGCAGCCTCCTCGGGACAAGCCCTCAATTTTGGCAAGTCTCGGGCGCGGTTTCAAATGGAAGCCAAAACCGGGATTACCTTTAATGATGTTGCTGGTATTGATGAAGCCAAAGAAGAATTGCAAGAAGTCGTTAGTTTTCTGAAAGAAACCGAACGCTTTACCTCTATTGGTGCGAGAATTCCCAAAGGAGTTTTGCTCATTGGTCCTCCTGGTACGGGAAAAACTCTCTTGGCGAAAGCCGTTGCAGGAGAAGCAGGGGTTCCCTTTTTTAGCATCTCGGGATCGGAGTTTGTGGAGATGTTTGTGGGAGTTGGAGCTTCGCGGGTGCGGGATTTATTCCGCAAAGCCAAAGAAAATGCCCCTTGTTTGATTTTTATCGATGAAATTGATGCAGTGGGTCGCCAACGCGGTGCCGGGATCGGGGGAGGCAATGACGAACGAGAACAAACCCTTAACCAACTCCTGACGGAAATGGATGGCTTTGAAGGCAATACGGGGATTATTATTATTGCGGCAACCAATCGTCCTGATGTCTTAGATTCTGCCTTATTACGTCCGGGGCGTTTCGATCGCCAAGTAATGGTAGATTTACCAGGCTACAAAGGACGTTTGGGCATTTTAGAAGTTCACGCCCAAAACAAAAAAGTCTCTTCCGAAGTTTCTTTAGACTGTATTGCCCGTAAAACACCGGGTTTATCTGGGGCAGATTTGGCGAACTTGCTCAACGAAGCTGCTATTCTAACTGCCCGCCGTCGTAAGGAGGAAATTACTCCTCTGGAAGTGGACGATGCGATCGATCGCGTCACCATTGGTATGACCTTAAATCCTTTACTTGATGGCAAGAAAAAGCGTCTCATTGCCTATCACGAAGTCGGTCACGCCCTCTTAATGACTCTGCTAGAAAATACTTTTCCTTTGAGTAAAGTGACAATTATTCCGCGATCGGGGGGCATTGGCGGTTTTGCCCAACCTTTATTAGATGAGGATTCCCTGGATAGCGGTAACTTCAGCCGTGCGGTATTGCTCGATCGCATTACGGTTTCCCTAGGGGGGAGGGCAGCAGAACAAGAGGTTTTTGGGGATGCAGAAGTAACCATTGGTGCAATGGGTGATGTTCGCGCTGTTGCCAATATCGCCCGAGAGATGGTCACGCGCTACGGGATGTCGGCTCTGGGACCAATGGCTTTAGAACCCCCGGATAATGAGGTTTTCTTGGGGGGAGGTTGGCAACCGCGATCGGAGTATTCCGAGGAAGTCTCCGCGAAAATCGATCGCGCTGTGCGATCTCTGGCGTTTGAGGGTTACGAAAAGGCACGGGAGATTATCCGCGTCCATCGTCCAGTGATGGATCGCCTGGTCGATCTCTTAATTGACCAAGAAACTATTGAGGGGGATGAGTTCCGTAAAATTGTGGCGAGTTATGTTAAGTTGCCCAAAAAACAACGGGAACTTTCTTTAGCAAAATGATTGCAATTTGTCCCTAAAATCTGTTATACTCATTAACTGTCAAACAAAAGCGCGGATGTGGTGGAATTGGTAGACACGCACGCTTGAGGGGCGTGTGGCTAGCCCGTGCGAGTTCGAGTCTCGCCATCCGCATGATTCTTGAGTAAGTTAATCATAAGTTAATCGTTCTGAAACATTCCCTCAATCAGAATGATTAACTTATTTTATATTATTTTTATGCCTGAAACTTCTTTAATTCTTCTGGTTTTACTGCTCCTTTTTCGGTAATAATTGCCTCAATTAAAGTTGCAGGAGTGACATCAAAAGCAGGATTATAAAAATCAACGCCATCGGGACAAAGCCGAGTTTCTCCTACTTGATAAATCTCTTTTGCATCTCTTTCTTCAATGGGAATTTCTGTTCCGGTTTCTAACTTAAAATCAACAGTTGAAAGGGGTGCAGCAACAAAAAAGGGTACATTATGTGCTTTGGCGATAACTGCGAGTCCATAAGTTCCTATTTTATTGGCAGCATCACCATTGGCAGCAATGCGATCGGCTCCCACAACAACCGCATGAATTAAGCCTTGTTTCATGCAATGCGCCGCCATATTATCAGTAATCACTGTTACGGGAATGCCTTCTTGTACGCATTCCCAAGAGGTCAGTTTTCCTCCTTGAAGACGAGGGCGAGTTTCGTCAGCATAGACTCGAGTGAGGCGATCGTCTCGCCATGCCGATCGCACCACACCTAAAGCAGTTCCATAACCTGCTGTTGCTAATGCTCCAGCATTACAGTGGGTTAAAAGAGTGAGCTTTTGTGGCGTTTTTGGCAGCACTTTTAAGCCATTATCGCCAATATCTTTACAGGTTTGTAGGTCTTCTGTTTGAATGGCTTGGGCGGTTTCTAACAATGCGGTTTTAATCTCTTCTACACTACCGGATGTTGCTTGGGCGGTTTGCAGTTGACGGGCGATCGCCCAAAATAAATTAACGGCGGTGGGACGGGTTTGGCGCAATTTTTGGGCGACTTCTTCCAATTCTACGAGGAAAGTTGCGCGATCGCCGCTTTGAATTTCCCTCGCCCCCAAATACATCCCATAGGCCGCAGCAACCCCGATCGCCGGGGCACCACGCACGATCATGGTTTTAATGGCTTTGGCCATGGTATCGCTGTCGGCGATGGCCACAGTGGTATATTCGGCGGGAAGGCGCGTTTGGTCGATGAGAATGGCGCGATCGCTTTCCCAAATAACGGGATATATTTCTCCAGCAGGACTCATGGCAATAAAGGGATGGACTTACTTCTAGGGTAAGGTGAAGGGGCGATCGCAGGCAAGAGGGGAAATCTTCGCGATCGATAGTGCTTCTGTTGCAATCTTAATAATCTACTCCCATTTTTCAACTTTATAGCTATGGTGATGAGTCGAATTGCTGCCAGTATTTCTGTGCCTCCGATCGCATTAGCATTGCTGGCGATCGCTTCAATGCAAGGAGGAGCCGCATTCGCAAAATCTCTCTTTCCAGAGGTTGGAGCTGGAGGAGTATTATTTATGCGAGTGGGTTTTGCTGCAATTCTCCTTTTTGTTCTTTGGCGACCCAAATTAACACTTCAGATCCGCGAGAATTTTAAATTATTGTGTCTTTTTGGTATTGTTATGGCGGTAATGAGTCTTTCCTTTTATCAGGCACTCGATCGCATTCCTTTGGGTATTGCTTCCGCATTAGAATTTACGGGACCTTTAGGGTTAGCTGCATTCAAATCGAAGAGAAAACTAGATTTAATTTGGGTGATATTGGCGGCGATCGGGTTATTACTTCTCGCACCGATCGGAGGATTTGTCTTGGATATTTGGGGAGTGATGTTAGCCCTCATTGCTGCCTTTTGTTTAGCCGCTTATATTGTTTTATCCGCTCGAGTCGGAAAGGTCATACCGGGAGTTGCAGGATTAGCTTGGGCAATGGCAATTGGTGGACTAATCTTAATGCCCATCGGCATATTATCAGCAGGCAGTACGCTTTTGCAACCTCGGGTGTTACTTTTGGGTTTAGGGGTAGCAATTTTATCGTCTGCATTACCCTATTCTTTAGAAATGGTCGCATTGCGATCGCTTCCTCTCAATGTTTTTGGTATCTTAAAAAGTTTGGAACCCGTCGCGGCTGCCCTTGCTGGTTTGTTGGTACTGGGAGAAATGTTAACCTTAAGAGCAACACTGGCAATTCTTTTGATTTCCCTTGCTGCTGCGGGAGTTTCTCGGTTTCGCGATCGCACGTCAGCGTGAATATCAACCCTAGGCTATCTTGAAGGGGCAAAAAATTAATCTACCACGCGAATAAACCCCATTCTAACACGGTCGTAAATGGCACGCACGCGATCGCTTTGTTCGTGGGTTAGGGCAGAATCATTCAAAAGGGCATTTTGTAAGACCTGGCGATCGCGGAGGGTAATTTTTCCCGTCGCGAAAATTTTTTCAATGCTGCTTTGCAGGTTCATAGGAATCATGGTTTGAGAATCCGGTAATTCTGAAGGCTTGAACATGGATCTTAGCAGGTAGGGGGTAAGACCCATCAGAGTCTATGCTTTCTACTATGCCTTATTCTCTCGCGAGTGTAAATAGAGAAAAACTGATAAAAATTGATAAGTTTTATGTAATCATCAGTCAGCAGCAAAAAGACAAGCGATTATTGTTCATTTATCACCTATTCTCTCTCGAAAATAATCTCGATATAAATCACAGCTCACCGTAACTTGATTGCCATCTAAATGAACTAAGCCCATGCTGTGTAACTTAAAAGCATCTACTTGTTCTAAGGCGATCGGGAGATGAGATTTAACAACTTGTTTGAAGGCTGCTAATAAGGCAGGATTTTGCTGGAAATACCAAAGACATCGATGGAGGCGATCGCTGTAAATTCCTGTATCTGTAGAAGCGGTTTCTAGTAACTCTTGGAAGGTCACTTCGCCTCGCGCCAAGTGATATAAAGACAAGCGACTCAAATAAGGATGTCCTGCTAATAAACGCATTAATTGTTCGATTTGCTTTGTATCTAATGCTAATCCATAACGCTTAACAAGTTCTAGGATTTGTTCTATTGTAAAAGGTTGTAATTCTACTCTCACGCCAACATTAAGGGGAGATTGATTAATATCTAAAGGAATATAAATTTCTGTGGAATGTACCATTACTAATCGCAGTTTTCGCCAGAGTGAGTCGGCTTTTGTTTTTTCATGCCAAAACCGCAAAAGACTGAGAAATTCTCGAGCAATTTCGAGATTTTCAATAATCTCGTTAACCTCGTCAAAAGCAACAACAATCGGACTATCAACTTGAGAGAAAATATATTGTAAGTAGAGAGTACAACTCATTTTGCTGCCAATATCTTCATCCCAAAATTCATCTAAATTTGGTTTCAATCCTAATTGTAAGCTGAGATTAGCACATAACCAACGTAACAGGCGATTGATATCGTTTAAAACCGAGGCTTCTGCTTGTTGAAAATGGAGCAGTCCCGTTTTATAGCCTTTTTGGTTAGCCTGAGCAAGAATTCTCATCATTAACGAGGTTTTGCCCATTTGTCTAGGGGCTTTGATGCGAATAAATGCACCATCTCGAGTAATTTCTTGATAGCATCTTTGTTCGTCAGGAACTCGCTCGATATAAAAAGGAGAGTCAAGAGGAACACTTTCTAGAGGGAGTTCTAAATCAAAGTGTAGATCGGAATCTATGAGTTGCGCGATCGCAGAAGTCGTAGATGGAGCGTTAATTGTTGCTAATGTCTGTTTATCTGCTGTCATATTGCGCTCTAAAACCGAGTGTAGGTTGGTTTTAGTGACTTTTTCTCCCAGAGCGTGAGACAGCAATCGCCATAATTTGGGGGCGACCCCTTGTTTGATATAATTGGCAGAATAGCCGTATTCTTCGGCAATACTATCGTAGGTTTTTTTTGTTCTTTGCCATGATTCGCGCAGGATAATTCGTTGAAGATCGTTTAGATGTTCTTCTGTCTGAGAATAAACTGATGATTCAACAAATTTTAAAACTTCTTCAATATTTTTCATGATTTTTAAAGTTTTGCCATGAGACAACAGCATCAAGTTCAAAATAATTTTAAAATTTTGCTGCAGCGTTTATTCGGATTGTTAGCTATTTTAATAATGGCGGTATTTTGGTTAATTATCGGCGCACGTCCGGCTTTAGCACAAGAGAATACTGTTAACTATACACTCACGCAATTGCGCGATCGCGATTTTTCTGGACAAAATTTGTCGGGTGCAAGTTTTGCAGGGGCAGATTTACGAAGATGTAATTTTAATCATGCTAATCTACAAGGAACAATTTTGACAAAAGCTACTTTTTTCAAGGCAGATTTATCCGGTGCAAATTTGAGCGGTGCATTAATGGATCGGGTCAATTTTGAGTCTTCTAATTTAAGCAATGCTATTGTAACTAATGTTATTGCAACCAGTACGCACTTTGTTGATACTGATATTACCGGAGCAGATTTTTCTGAGGCTATTTTAGATCGTTATCAAGTTAGTTTGATGTGCGATCGCGCTAAAGGAGTCAATCCGGTGACGGGAGTTTCAACCCGAGAGAGTTTATTCTGTGATTGAATCAGGAATTTTCAGGTTGCGATCGCTGTATCTGAATTTTAAAGAAATTGCGAGTAGAGATTTAAAACAATGAATTCTCATCCTTGGCTTCAAGCTACAATTCAAGTTGAATATTATCCCGACATACCCATATTGTTATGGCCGATAGCGGAAGTTGAGAATTTTACGTTTATTCGATTATCTGAAAAGACTAGCGATCGCGAAATTGGTTTAATTATTACTCAATTAATTGATTACAATGAAATAGATGTTAAAGACAATATTAATGATTGTTTGCAGGAAATAATTATCCACAAAAATTTTAGAGGGAAAGATAAGTTGATGATCGCTGGAGGATTGCAAGTTTGCTCAATAGATGGTAAAGTTATCCGTTATGGATGTTGCTCTGGATTAGAAAAATGGCGAGGATGGCTGGATTTTTTGCAAACAAAGCGATCTTTTTGGACTGGTCACGATCCGAGTCCTTGGGTTGAAAAAATCGGCAATATCGTGAGGGTTTGGTCTGATGGTGGTATGACTTCGATTAAAGATGCGTTCTATATTGATTTTGAATTGCAAGAATTTGAGTTAGCATTGGAACAAGTATCTCAAGATTTAAAAGCATTTTTATTGCGCTTAGAATCATGGGCAAATCAATTAGGATTTCCAGCATCTAAACAGTTAGTTTCTAAATTCGATTTCTGCTTTTCAATCTCATCTCCTACATCATACTAGCGCGATCTCAGCAAAGTTTTAGAAACTTATCCCTTGTGAATAAATACCTCTTGAAAAGACTCCACTTCCGGCACTTCACACCAAGATTCGGTTCCCGATCGCTTCACATGAATAACTTGTAAACCTATCTCTCTTGCAGCCTCTAATTCTGCTGGAACATCTGAAAAAAATACGATTTCAGCAGCAGAAAAGCCTAAAATCTTAACAATTTTTTGGTAACTAAGTGCTTCTTTTTTATTCCCAGTTGTCAAATCGAAATAATGAGAAAATAATGGGGTCAAATCTCCGTCTAAAGTGTGACTGAAAAACATTTTTTGTGTTCCGATCGACCCAGAAGAATAAATCCCTAACCGTAGACCAGATCGTTGCCATTCTTCGAGTCGAGGCTTGACATCTGGGTAAAGATGTGAGTGAAATGCACCGCTTTCAAAGCCTTCTTGCCAAATCAGTCCTTGAATTGATTTTAATGCAGGATGTTTACGATCGCTGTCGATCCATTCGATTAATATCTCGATCGCTTCATTTAACTCAATATCTCGATCTTTTTCTGCTTTAACCGTTTGCTTTGTTAATGCGATCGCCGTCGTCACCACCTCTAAATTTTGGGCTTCTAAAACAAACTGTTTCAGCCTTTCTCTCGAGTAAGGAAACATGACCTTATGGACAAATTGAATATCGGAAGTCGTCCCCTCAATATCCAACAAAATATAGCTTACTCCTGTCAGTGTTATTGTCATCCCAATCTTAACTCCAATAAACGACACTCGAAGAGAAATTCCCAGGCTTCAACATTGCGTTTTGCCATTTGAATTGTGTTTACCCAAGTATATAAACCATGACCCGCGATCGCAAATCCAAATAACTCATCACGATCGGTTAAATGTTGAGTTAAATATTGAGTTAAATTTTCTGAAAATTCAACCATATTTTGAGAATTGGAAAACACAGGAAGCGTTACTGTTGTTTCATGAGTATTAATTCCTGCAAAGGCTTTTTGAATTTCGTAACCTTCAAAGGAAATTTCTCGAAACTTAGCAAAACTCTCCCCCGATTTGAGATATCTTTTTGATAGGACTGTAGACGCAGGAGAATGGGTATGAAAAACGCAGTCAACGGATTTCCAATTATAAATGCTGAGATGAATTAAGGTTTCTGCTGAAGGTTTTGCACCTTCTGGTTCTATGGTTTTTCCAGTTTCATCAACCAGCATTAAATCTTCTGGTTTAAATTGGGTTTTATCTCGTCCTGATTGAGAAATTGCAAATACATTTCGTTGTCGATCTGCAATGAATGAAAAATTAGAACTGGTCGCAGGAGTCCAACCGCGACTTCCAAAAAAACGAACTGCATTTGAAAGCTCGATCGCCTTCAATTGTGTCTCTTCCTCTTGCAACCATTGTGCCTTCATTTAGACTCGAACCTCCGTATTAGTATAGCGAGGCACCCATCCTTCTGTGCCAGTAAAATACCGTACAGCCTTAATGCGTCGTGACGATGTTAAATAAAACCAATGTTCCGTATTTTTCGGTACATTGATATATTCCCCTGCTTCCACTTTTAAGGCAATTTGAGAAGCATCCGATCGCACAAAGCCAAATATGCCTTCTCCATCCACAATGTAACGCACTTCATCATCATCGTGAGTATGACATTTAGCGAATTTTGATAATAGTTCGTCCAGTTGAGGAATATTAGGGTGCAGAACAATAATATCTCGACTTTGATATCCACCTTCTGCTTGTAATTGATGGAAATAATGGTCTAATTGCTGCAATACTGACTCTTTTTCTGGTTCGTCTAAAGACTCTTTTGCAAGCAAGTCCCTGGTTTGCGGATTATCTCCCATCGGCCAGCGATCGAGTTTAATTGATAAAGGTGCAAGTTCAGTCTGAATTTTGTTTAAATCTGTAATGATTTGTTGGTTTTCAAATTTTAGTTCAGCCATACCTGATTTTCCTTTGTCGTTAAGGGCGCGAATTCTAACCCCTAGCATACTACGATGAGAAAACTATCTGTCATCATTCAATCGCAAAATTGGCTTAATTTGAAAATAAGACAATCTCCCCATAACAACCCATAAGATGGTAAAATGTAGTGGACTATACATCTATCGAAGGCTTGCTTTTTAACATAGAAGCGCCTTTTTTCCAAGGGAAGAAATGAAAAACTTGCAACATTTCTTTACAAGGATTAAAACTAGAGACAGAAGAAAACGCATATTCACTGCTTTTGAGACGCGATTTCTGAAACGCGATCGCAGTTGAATGGCAATCAATACCCAAACCCGCACCAGTTATCATGGAGAATCAGCGATCGGTGTTCCAACACCTAAAGCAGGATTTAAAAAACGACTTAATTGCAGGTCTTTTAGTTGTCATCCCCCTAGCAACTACAATTTGGCTGAGTTTTACCATTGCCAGATGGGTGATAGGGTTTTTAACCGAAATTCCCAAACAGCTTAACCCTTTCCAAGGATTACATCCAGTTTTAACGAATCTCATCAATCTATCTGTTGGGTTTGCTGTCCCTTTAGTCTTTATTCTGCTCATTGGCTTAATGGCCAGAAACATTGCAGGACAATGGCTGCTCAATTTGGGAGAGCGAATTTTGCAAGCTATTCCCCTCGCAGGATCTGTTTATAAAACCCTCAAGCAAATTTTGGAAACTTTACTCCAAGATTCCAAAAGTAAGTTTCGACGGGTGGTTATTGTGGAATATCCCCGGCAAGGAGTATGGAGTCTCGGTTTTGTGACAGGACAATTAAGCCCACTTCTTCAGGCTCACCTTTCTCAGCCTATGTTGAGTGTATTTATTCCCACAACTCCCAACCCGACTTCGGGATGGTATGCCATAATTCCAGAATCTGAGGCGATCGATTTATCCATTTCTATTGAAGATGCCTTTAAAGTCCTGATTTCTGGAGGAATTGTCAGCCCCAAAACATTCCCAACTGCTTCTCCACCTGCGGCGATCGCCCTTTCTAAATCTTCCTCAAAATCTCCCAAGTCCTACGAAACCATTCCTCGCAATCATGATTCCTTAGAGCGATCGGAAGAAAAACAACAGGCTTTACCAATTGAAGAAGAAAAAGTATAAGATTATAATTTCTGGTTTGATTGTTTCTTGTTAATTTTTTCTTTTTCTCCATACCATTATGCCTCGTCAACAACCCCGTCAAACTTCACGAGAATTAGCTCTTTTAAGCCTAAGTCAAGTTCGAGGCAATTCGGAAAAAATCCAACAACAAACCCTCAATGATTTGGTTTTAGCAGCTATTCGCACCCTAGTCGCAGAAGCAAGAGATACCCTCTCCACTGCAAGCGAGGAAATCCAACGAGGAGCCGATCGCCTAGCAAGTAGCGACACTCGAGCGACAGACATACAAAGTAGTAAAACAATGGTTAAAGAAGCCATTGAATTAACCGAAAAAGCCCTCAACCGGGTTGGTTATGCCGCAGACTTACCCGAATTCATTTATTTAGCCGATCGCCAAGATGTGCAGGAATATGCCTTAGAATTAATTGGGACAGTCAAGCGTCGTCGTTCAGAAATTACCGAGGCGATCGAATCGTCTTTGGTAGATTGGCAATTCCATCGCATTCCTCAAGTCGATCGCGATATTCTCTCTCTTGCAGTTGCCGAAATTGTCTTTTTAAACATTCCCACTCGCGTTGCCATTAATGAGGCTGTAGAATTAGCAAAACGCTATTCTGATGAAGAAGGCTCTCGTTTTATTAATGGTGTTTTACGCAAAGTGGTAGAAGGAGAAAAAATTAAGGAATTTCCCCAAGAGGAGACTATTGTAGAAACCTAAAAGATGGATTTATTCTTAAAAACGCTACTAATCCTGCAATCCTATAATCTTGATTAAAGGATGAAAAATATAGATAATTGAAACTGTTCATTAATTAAAAAAATGGTATTTAATTGGTTTAATCGAAAATCAGGAAAAGGTGAAGACAAAGAAAAAAAGGAGAATGAGAAAAAGCAATCTCAGTCTCTAGAGTCGGAATCACCTCAAACTCAAGCAAAATCGTCGGAAGTAGAAACAGATCAATCTTCTAAGCAAACCACTCAAGAAGATTACTTGAAATGGGCAAAAGCTGCTTATCAAAATATTCAACAGCGTCAAGAAAAAATAAAAGCAGAAGAAAAATCTTCGGAATTTTCTGAGGAAACTAAGAGTCAGCAAACAAGTACACCCGTAGAAACCGATCGCGAGGAAACTATAGTTGAAGATATTACAGAAACAGTTGCTGAAAAAGAAACAAGTACACCCGTAGAAACCGATCGCGAAGAAGTAATTGTTGAAGATATTACAGAAACAATTGCTGAGGAAGAAACAAGTACACCGATAGAAACCGATCGCGAAGAAGTAATTGTTGAAGATATTACAGAAACAATTGCTGAGGAAGAAACAAGTACACCGATAGAAACCGATCGCGAAGAAGTTATTGTTGAAGATATTACAGAAACAGTTGAGGAAGAAATCAGTATACCTGTAGGAACTGATAACCGAGAAGATATCGGAGAAACAATTGTTGAGAAAGAAAACAATACATCTGTAGAACTTGAAAAAATTGCCGATACTGATACAGAAATAGGCGAATTATCTGCAACCGATGAAACCGCGATCGAGACTCCCGAAACCATTCAAGAAACGCCATCAGAACCTATCTCTACTCCTGCGTGGATGCAGAAATCTGATGCGTTGGAACGATTGAAAGAAACGGCGATCGAAACTCCTGAATCAGAAATTGAAAGCGAATCTTCCCTTGATTTTGATGAAGATTTTGTCTGGTCAGCTAAAGTTTTGGCCGAACAAGGAAGGCGACCTGAAGAGGTTTCTCTTGATGAAATTAGCTGGCTCAAACGTTTGCGAGAAGGACTCGGTAAAACGCGCCGAAGTTTAATTAATCAACTTAAAGCTGTCGTCGGCCAAGGTCCTCTTAACGAAGACGCTGTAATGGAAATTGAGGCTTTACTTCTACAAGCTGATGTGGGAGTCGAGGCCACAGAATATATTATTGAAACGCTACAAGAGAAATTGCGAGAAGAAGCTCTCCCACCGGAAGAGGCGATCGCCTATTTAAAAACAATTCTTTGCGACCTTCTCGACAAACCTCTAAAAGATCCGCAAAATGCAGCATTGACTCCTCAAGATGATGTTTTAAATATTTGGTTGATGACTGGGGTTAATGGCGCAGGAAAAACCACTACAATTGGCAAATTAGCACACATGGCCAAACAGTCCGGCTATAGCTGTATTATTGCCGCAGCAGATACATTTCGAGCCGCAGCAGTAGAACAAGTGACCATTTGGGGAGCGCGATCGCAAACCCAAGTTATTGCTAATCCAGGCAAAAATACCGACCCGGCTGCAGTAGTTTATGATGCAATTAATGCAGCCATCTCTCGAGATATTCGCCTCTTATTAGTAGACACTGCTGGACGCTTGCAAAACAAAAAGAATTTAATGGCAGAATTGGCAAAGATTCGCCGTATTATTGATAAAAAAGCGCCCAATGCAACAGTGGAATCCCTATTAGTTTTAGATGCAACATTAGGACAGAATGGCTTGCGTCAAGCACAAGTTTTTTCGGAATCTGCTAAGTTAAGCGGTGTTGTCTTGACTAAACTTGATGGTAGTGCTAAGGGAGGTGTCGCTTTAGCCGTTGCTAAACAGTTAAATTTACCCATTTGCTTTGTTGGTGCGGGAGAAGGAATCGAAGATTTGCGCCCTTTTTCCAGTTATGAGTTTGTCGAGGCTCTTTTAAGCGATTAATTTATTATTGAGGAACATTCAATGCACCCTGTTTTTTCAGCCAGTTTTTTTGTTCTTGACTTAACCCTTTCGCATCAGTAAAGACTGCACCAGAAACATTACAGTTAGCAAAATTCACATCTTCCCAAAGAGTATTTTCTAGGTTGGTATACTGTAAATTCGCATTAGTTAGATTGACTCGCGTAAAACGCGCACCTTCCAAACAAGCAGAAAAGAGAGAAGCGCGGGTTAAATTAACATCTTTTAAAACAACATTTTCTAAACTTGCATTGACAAATTCTGCTTCTTGTGCATTGACTTCATACCATTCAGAAGCACGGAAATTAGTTGCGATCGCATAAACTCCCATTAAGTTAACCTGTTGCAAAACACTGCGAGTAAAATTGGCTTTTTCTAAATTTCCACCCGCGATCGCCACGCGAGTTAAAGCTGCACCTTCCAAACTGCTGCGAGTCATGCGAGAATGGCTAAAATTAGCGTCAACAAAGCTAACTGCACCCAAATTTGCCCGCGTTAAATTAGCACTGCTAAAATTTGTTCCTTCTCCCGTTGCTTCCCGAAAATCTGCTCTTTCAAATCGTCCCGCAGAAAGTTCGCTATTGTTTAAACTTACTCCATAAAAACTGGCGGCGATCGCGACCACTTCTCTCAAGTTTGCATGATTCAAATTGCTTTGATTGAGTCTGGTTTTATACAAGCGGGCGCGTCCTAAATTGGCGTAAGATAGATTTGACCACATCAACGCAGCATTCGTAAAATCGGCCTCTTGACAAGAAGCATGGGAGAGGTTCGCCGATCGCAGATAAGCACGGACAAAAGAAGCGCGATCGAGGTGCAAATTTTGTAAGTTGATATTGCTTAACTCCGCTTGAGCCAAAGATTGTCCGTCTTGTAGCTTGGAAAGAACTTCATTGCTGTTGAATATTGCCATCTCAGTTTTGGGGGGTGAACGCGAATTAAAGTTTTGTATCAGAATTTACCGTTTCTATTCTTATAGTAATATTTGCTACAAAAAAATAGCAAGTAATTTTGACAAAAATTAAGGATGCGCTAATATCCTCACCTAATTGCAAATATTGAATCGATGTGATGCAAATAGTTCTTAAATGACCTTGACAAGAATTAAATTATCCTCTTGTTTTATTTCAAAAGGTGTTAAGGGTTTTGGGGCAGGTTTAGCCACAACCCGGCCATTAAGATCGTATTTTGAACTATGACAGGGACAAACTAAGAGCTTTTCTTCTGCCTTAAACTCCACAGAACAACCTTGATGGGTACACATGGAGTCAAAAGCAACAATTTCTTCCGTGTCTGGATGTCGGAAAATTAAGACAGATTTAGCCGCATTTTTTTTATCAGTTATTACACCCTTTTCTGCTAAATCTTCAATAGTTCCAAGGGCTTGAAAACCATCTTCTCGAATCGATGTATCAATTTTTGTTTCTGTTTTTTGAATTGAGGAAGATTCATTGCTAGAATTGCAAGCAGCAAGAACAACAGGTAAAGAACTTGCGAACATTCCTACGCCAACCCAACTCATAAATTCCCGACGATTCATCACTTTTTTGCTGATTATTTGTTGTTGTTTGTTTGCATTTTATCTTAACTAATCACTGATTCCGTTTCTTTATGGGTGACGGGCGATTTATTGCTGGTGACTGATTTACTAAACCAACCTTTATATTTAATTGCTGTTGCTAAAACAAACAATAAATCTACGCCAACAATAGAACCTACAATTAACTCCGATCCTCCCGTACTGAAACCGTAACTGTGCAACCCTTGACCTAAGACAAAATTAACCCCATACCATGCCATCAAAACCGCATTAAACGAGACAACACTTGTTACCGCCATGCCAAAATCTCCTAACCATCCCACAAGACGACCATGTAGGGGGATAATGTAACACATCAGAGCAATTAATGCCCATGTTTCTTTAGGATCCCAACCCCAGAAGCGACCCCAAGAAAAGTGCGCCCAAATGCCTCCTAAAATAACGCCAGCAGTCAACAATAATACCCCCACCTGTAAGACACCATAATTCCATTTTGCAAGGCTACGAATGCGTTCACTCGCTTCAGGGGCAAAGAAATAGTGACCGAGGAGAATATGACCCAACCCTAAAGCGAGGGCAAAACTCGCATAACTGAGGGTAATGGTAGGAACGTGAATGCTCAACCAAAAGTTATCTCGCAGAACGGGGACGAGGGGTGTAATACTGGGATCGAGGATGGCGGGAAGACTATCTGCCAAAAGCAAACAGACGACAGAGAGAGGGGCTGCTGCGAGGAGATAATATTTGGCGCGAATAGTGCGAGTAGGGATGTGAGGAACAAAAGCAGAGGGTTTGAGACTATCGGGAGTTTTTTCCGGACGGGTTAGGGTAAAGAGTTCAAAGAGAAAGGCGATCGCAGCTACGCCAAAACCCACCCAGATCACCGACTCGTACATATTTGTCACGGGAGGTCGTCCGGCGATCGCCATGCGATCGAGAAAACCGTAAGCGTGAATCCCCAAACCGCTTGCAAATACACCCATTGCACCCCAATAGAACTCAAATACGGGGAAGAGAGTGACAAGCAACATTAGAACAAAAGCAAGGCTGTAGAGTTTCCACGCTTTACCAAAAGGATGTAAGTGATAAAAACTGGTTTCTCGTTTTAGGGTGTTCGCAGCCGGATAAACCGTAGGACTAAGTTGGGTTAAATCATCGCGTAAAGTTTGAGCCGCATTACCAAGAGCGGTAAAATTATTAGGGCGATCGCGATAGGTTTGTTTGAGGGTGTCGTAGTCCCTGAGAACGGGTTGAAGTTGTTCGGAAGTATAATAAGTTTCGGCTGTATTAATCCCCTCCCAAGTGCCTTGAGAATCATTAGGATGAGGGATGAGAGGAAGAGCTTGGTTCGATACCGTGTTATACATGAGAGCAAGGCGATTTTCTAGGGTGAAGGCTTCGCGATCGCCTCGGGTGAGTTCAATATTATCTGCTTCTTTTTGGTGCGCTGCGAGGATAAGATTACCAATAGTTGAACTCAAAAGTTCTTGAAAAGAGAAATATTTTTGCTCTGGATCGAGTCCGACTTGTTCTTTTAAGGGACGATAGCTGAAAAGAATGAAAGGCTCCTTGTTCCAGTCGCGATCGTTAAACCAAAGAGAAAGATAAGTTTGTAAATAGTCTAATTTTTGCCCATCTATAGGGGTATAATTGGTGCGTCCGTGGATTTGGGCAACAGTCTCTCTAGCAACAGTATCGAGGGGCTTTTTGCGTCCATCCAGTTGTATCGCAATATTTTCTAAAGGATCGAGAGGATCGCTTTGGAATTGGCTAAAAGGGATTGCCAAGATGAGAAATCCCAAACACAATCCGATGAGAAATTTGGCGATTTTTATCATTGGGTGAACTCCTTAATAAGAAAATTTGTCAGACAGAAAGAATCAAAGCTAACACAACCAGACCAAAATTAAACAAGTAAAAAGCACCTACAATTTGCGTTTCCGACCAACCACTCAACTCTAGATGATGGTGAAAGGGAGCCATTTTAAACAAGCGCTTGCCAACTCCTTCTGCATTTTTGGTGGCTTTGTAATAACTAACTTGCGCTAATACAGAAAGAGACTCAACAAAAAATAAACCACTAACGATAAATAAGCCCCAAAGATTGCCAGAAAGGATGCCAACTCCAGCGAGTGCGCCCCCTAATGCCAAAGACCCCGTATCCCCCATAAATACTTTTGCGGGGTTGCGATTGTGGAAAACAAAGCCTAAACAGCCTCCACTTAAACAGATGCAAAATATGGCTAATTCTGGCGTATTGGCTGCAATTAATGCAGCTAAACCAAGTAAAGCGATCGCGCAGGTTCCTCCTGCTAATCCATCCACTCCATCGGTAATATTTGTGGCATTACTTTCTGCTGCAAACACAAAAACAGCTAAAAACCAAAAGAAAATACCCAAGGGTAAAATAATGCCAAAAGGTAAGGCGATATTCGTTAAATTGGCGGGTTGAGTGAGAGACACCCAAGCACAAAATACGATCGCGCCAATAAATTGCAAAATTAACTTTTGACGCGGTGTAATGCCTTTATTCGACTTGCGCCGTAAAATTTGCCAATCATCGATCCAACCGACAAACCCATAAAATAAAGTAATTGCACCCACCGCGATCGCACTAGCAGAAAAACCCGACCAAATAACACCCAAAAGCACGGCGATCGGTACAAAAAAGATGCCTCCCATTGTCGGAGTTCCTGCTTTTTTTAAATGGCTTTGGGGTCCGTCTTCTTGGATGACTTGTCCCGCCTTTAACCGTCGCAATATTGGGATGACCCAAAAACCCATTCCTGCACTAATAACCGCCGATATAAGCAAAGGAAGGAGAAATGAAGAGAATTCCCCAAGCTGCTGTAAATTGCGATCGAACATCAACGCTAATCCCATCAACAAACAAGCCAATAAAATCAACAAATTCGTTCCTGATGGTTTTCTTAAGGCTGTTGGTAAAAATAATTTTGCTTCCACAATTCCTCACCCACTTTAAAAGTTTTGTTTACTTGTTAATCGTCGAGATTATCCGGTTCATCTTTACTGAAGTCGTCATCGTCATCGCGATCGTCAATGGACATGAGGGTGTCCATTTCTGGATCTTCCTCTTCTGTTAAAGCTGTGTTTTTCGTTTCTCTCGGAATGAGACGACCTTCTGACTCTAACCAAGTCAACATGGAATCCTCTTGTTTGAGGGGGATAACTGCCGCCGGTTCAAAGCGAGGTTCTTGACGCAGAGCGGGATTTTTCATCGTAATACTCGAAAAAACGTTAATAACGAACATATCGAGTGTACACTGGAGCGTTAACAAAATGCTTAATTCAACGCCTTGACGATCGCGCTTTCCCCTCGGGTCAAAAGTCACGGAGCAATTTCGCCCTTGAGTCATAGTTAACTCGAGTCCTCTAGATCGAGGTGAAAGACAAGGATATTTTTTAAGATAGAAGCATCAACAAAGTTACGTTCGAGGTAATTCAAGATTATGAAACTCCAAAAATTTGTTCTTCTAGCTGCTTCTCCTTTAGTTTTCACCCTTGGCGGTGCTGCTACCCTAATGTGTGCAGATGCACTTCACGCTCAATTTGAATCTCCGGCGATCGCCCAAGAAGCCCCTAATGGTCGCCCAGAACGCGGTAATCGCCCAGAACGAGGCGAACCAGGGGAACGAGGCGAACGCGGAATGCGAATGTTTGAACAACTCAACCTCAGCGCCGATCAAAAACAGCAAATTCAAGGTATTCGCGAACAAGCAAAAGCTAATTCCGAACAACTTCACGAACAAATGGAAAATGCGCGGGAACAAATGCAGTCTTTAATGGCCAGTAATGCCTCAGAGGGTGAATTACGCCAACAACATCAACGGTTACAGAATTTACACCAACAAATGGGCGATCGCCGGTTTGAGACCATGTTGCAAATTCGCCAAGTGCTTACCCCAGAACAACGCGCCCAATTAGCCGAACTGAAACCCGATCGCGGAGGTCGTCATGGGGGTGGCGATCGCTCCTAAATTGGCAGAAATCAGGGTTGTGTGAATAGTTATGGAGGGAGCTTGATGGCTCCCTCGCTGTTTGGGACGAGAGACGGGGTAGAATCTAACAGGTGACTGGTAATAAGTTGCTGTTTGTGTCGAGCCAATATTGAATTTTATGGACTTTTCTAGTACTGTCGCCTCTCAGCTTCATGCTGGGGCGATTTTGCCCGAAGGACTGGTACTGATAACCCTAATGGTGGTTTTGGTGGGGGACCTCATTCTCGGACGCAATGCCTCTCGTTGGCTGCCTTATGCGGCGATCGCGGGACTTTTGGCGGCGATCGTCTCCCTCGCTTTCCTCTGGGACTCTGCTACCCCTTTTGCCTTTTTAGATAGTTTTAATGGCGATAATTTAAGCATTGTTTTTCGCGGAATTATTGCCCTTTCGGCGGCGGTGACAATTTCCATGTCTATCTCCTACGTGGAACAGTCGGGGACTTCTCTGGCGGAGTTTATAGCGATTCTCCTCACGGCGACTTTGGGGGGAATGTTCCTCTCGGGGGCAAATGAACTAGCAATGATTTTTATCTCCCTCGAGATGTTGAGTATCTCGTCTTATTTAATGACGGGTTACACCAAACAAGATCCCCGTTCTAATGAAGCGGCGTTAAAGTATTTGCTGATCGGGGCGGCTAGTTCTGCTATTTTCCTCTATGGGATTTCTTTACTCTACGGATTATCGGGAGGAGAAAATCATTTAGATGCGATCGCGGCGGCTTTAGCAACGAATAGCGAAGGCTCTTTAGCTTTGGCGATCGCTTTAGTATTCGCGATCGCGGGGATTGCTTTTAAAATTTCGGCGGTTCCGTTTCACCAATGGACTCCCGATGTTTATGAAGGCTCTCCGACTCCCGTTGTTGCTTTTCTTTCTGTGGGTTCAAAAGCGGCAGGATTTGCCCTTGCACTGCGTTTATTAGTGACGGTATTTGATTCGGTTTCTTCGGAATGGCATTTCATTTTTGCTGCTCTTGCTATCCTCAGCATGATCCTGGGAAATGTTGTCGCTTTAGCGCAAACCAGCATGAAACGGATGTTAGCTTATTCTTCCATTGCTCAAGCCGGATTTGTGATTATCGGCGCGATCGCGGGGACGGATGCGGGGTATTCCAGCATGATTTTCTATCTGTTTGTTTACCTCTTTATGAACTTAGGCGCATTTGCTTGCGTTATTCTGTTTACATTGCGAACCGGTTCGGATCAAATCAGCGATTATGCAGGGTTATATCAAAAAGATCCTTTAATTACGCTGGTATTAAGTATTTGTCTTCTCTCCTTGGGAGGAATTCCACCTTTAGTGGGTTTCTTCGGTAAGATTTACCTCTTCTGGGCAGGTTGGCAGGCGGGATTATATGGTTTAGTTTTGTTGGGTTTAGTGACCAGTGTTGTTTCCATTTACTACTACATTCGTGTTGTAAAAATGATGGTGGTCAAAGAACCTCACGAGATGTCGGAAGCCGTGAAAAGTTATCCTGCTATTCGCTGGAATGTGTCGGGAATGCGTCCTCTACAAGTGGGAATTATCTTTTCTCTGATTGCAACTTGTTTGGGAGGAATTTTATCGAATCCTTTGTTTAATTTGGCCAATGAGGCGATCGTAACAACGCCAATGTTACAGGCTTCAATGTTGCCTGTCGTTGAAGAAGTGACGGAATTACCTGTTGAAGATACGGTTTTTCTGAACTAAGGTAATCCGAATTGGTTTTTAAATTTTGTGGAACTAGGAAATTAATTTCCTAGTTCCTTTAACTAATAAGAAAGATTAAAAATATGGTTAATAAAGATTTGTGGTTTGGTGATGGAAAAAAAGGAAAGATTCAAATAAATAGTATAGTAATTTATAAAGATTTATATCCAGAAATTCGTCAAAAGTTAAACCATAATCGAGAGTCAGCACCTGAAATTGTAAGTTGGATTGAATCTCAAACAATTTCAGCATTTCAAAAAGAATATAACAAAAATCCAACAAAAGGTGCATTGAATAATGCTTTAGGACGTTGGAATGAGTTTATCGTCACAACACTATTTTCAGAAATTGCTCTTGAAATCAATCAGAATCGTTTATTCCCTATTGTAATTTTCAGTTTACCAAATTCGCGTATCCAAGCAATTCGAGAACAACAACCTTATTCAAGATTTATTTCTCTTTTAAAAGAAGAATCAAATAGTTCTTCTTTTAAAGTTCTGAAATCATTGCAAGATAAAATATTTTTTCCCAGTCCAGATTATATTTTAGTTCAGATTAAGAATAAAAATCTGTTAAAAAATATTCAAACTCTTCTAGAGAAACAAGCTAAAGAGCCAAACTGTTTAGATTTTTATTCTCTTTTAGAAAGTAACTTAAATCCTAGTGAAATTAAAGCTATATTTTCTCTAAAAACTTCAAATCGTCCAGATCGCAGATATCAACCCTTATTTGAAGCAGCGACAATTAAAGCAATAGCATATCTTTTAAAACAAGATTGGAAATATTATATGATCGTTAGCAATTTACCGGAAGGAGATCGTATTGTATTCGATCGCGCCATTTCCCCGCATGGAATAGCAATGCAAAAAAATATAAAATTAGTAGATGGGGCATATTTGTATAATCGTAAAAATGATTTACAAAATTTAATTATTAATGCTCTTTAAATCACAGAAAATTTAAAGGTAATTCTAACTGACGGGTTTCTGATATACAATCTGGAAATTCTTTTGTGTTCAAAAATTCGAGAATTGTTTGTGCGATCGCCTTAGATGCTAAATAAGGAACTCCATTACCAATTGTTTTAAACATTGCGGTTAGAGACATCGATTCTGGAAGACAAAAATCTTTAGGCATTGATTGTATTGATAATGCTTCTGCTGCGGAAATACGACGCACTTTATAGGGATGTAAATGAACTTCATTATTGCCATAACAAGCAGTAGGAGAATAACGCCAACGATGTAGTCTTTTAGAGGATTTTCTGGAATCATCTCCCTCGTCAATCGAGCGAAATTTATTAATTCCTGCTCTGGGAGTAAAATAATGTTTAGCATTAGCATGATTAAAAACATCATTTTTTCTAAACCAATATTCAACAGTTAATTCTCGTAGAATATTATTGGGACAAGATAAACTAGAATCGGGCTGAAATGCGTTTATATGAGGCCAAGGACGAAAAAAAGCATCTTTTTGAGAATATAAAACCTTTTTTTTCCAAGGAAAAACACCATCTGGAATATATTTATCTATATTATTAACTCTCATTCCTAACTGTTCTAATAATTTTTTACTAAAACCAATTAAAATAATCCTATCTCGATCTTGAGGAACACCGTATTCAATAGAATTTATAATGCGTTCGACCAGAATATAGCCAGCTTGATTTACTGTATTTTTGATTTTCTCAAAGAAACTACGATGCTTTTTAGTTCTATATAGTCCCTTGACATTTTCAAATAAGAAAAAATCAGGTTTTTGCTGACAAATTAATTCAATATAGGAAGCTGATAAATGGCCGCGATCGCCTTCAGAACCGCGATTTTTTCCTCCTACAGAAAAATCGGGGCAAGGAGGACCGCCAATGAAACCCACTATATTGCTATTGTGCCGAGCATCTTGTACTAAACTACCAAGTTTTAAAGCTGCCTCTCCTTCTAAAAGATCGATAATATTTCCTTCATAGTAACCATATTCCGGTAGCGGTAATTTTAAATATTTTCTGGAATACTTATATGCTTCTAGAAAAGGCGTATAAATTTCATTAACATATGAAATTGGAATTCCACTAGATTCAAATCCTAGATCTAAAAATCCAGAACCCGCAAAAAAAGAGAATACTTTCACCCGCTCGACTCCATTTGCTATCTTCTTGATGTTACTTGGTGTCAGTATAACATTGAACATTCCTCCTTATCTCCTTCAATGCGATCGCTAATCTGATTGCTCTTGAGATTTCCCCTCAATCTATAAGAAAATTTAAGTAAATATTAACTATTGCAACAAAATCCCCTTTCCCACTAAGAAATCTTTATAATTCTGAAGATTTTTGTTAATACTTCTTGTTACGAACAAGGACTTGAGAAACCATGAATTTCACTCTATTGGCCGCCGTTCCCATAACCATCGAATGGAATTTTAGCGTCGCTATCGTTATGATCTTCTGTAACCTTTTCGCGATCGCGATCGGTCGTTTTGCGATTCAAAATTCGGGGCGGGGTCCCGATCTTCCCATCGCAAAACCTGCACTATGGAAAGGTTTTGGGCTTCCCGAACTCCTTGCCACTATGAGTTTCGGTCATATTCTCGGTGCTGGCATGATCTTGGGATTAAGCAATGCAGGGGTACTGTAAAAATTAAAAAAGATGAGGAGATGAATATCTTCTCTCCTGATTTCTCCATCCCCTCCCTCTATTTCAGGGGTGAGGGGAATGGACATTCAGTAGAAATTTGCTGAAGTGTTGGATAATCAGGCTAAACTTTGCACTCCTTAACCGTTCTAACGAATGCTAATCTGAAAAATACTGGCTTTGGTGGGATTGAGTCGCAAAATTTGAACACCGCTATCTGGTCATCCTCATCCCTAACCTGTAAAATAAATAGTAATTCTACGCCAAACAAGAGGCAGAGTATACTTTGAGTGTAAAGTTAAGTTTTGCTACCTAACCCACTTCTATGAACTCCGGAACATCTGACGAGTTACAAGTTAATCCAAATCTGGACTCGAATCATTCAACTTCGGCCATCGTCCTCACTCTGCTGCATCCCTTGCAAGCTGTACCGGTTCAAAGCTGGACTTTTGAACCAAATTTGGTGATTCGGATCGGGCGATCTACAGATAATGAAGTTATTCTCTACAGTGCTGTAGTCTCCCGCCATCATGTTGAAGTTCGACCCAGTAGTTCGTCAAGTTGGGAAGTGGTCAATTTGGGGGCAAATAGAACCTATATTGATGGTAAGCGGATTACGAAAATTGCTGTCAGTGATGGTATGATTGTTCGTTTAGCCAGTTCCGGGCCACAAATCCAAATTCGCATTGAAGATGCGGACATGGATGAGAAACTCAAACGCGGTTCTAAGCGCCGTTTACCCCCATTGGAAGGGGAAGATAAGTCTAAGGATACGCTGATTACTTAAAAAGGCAACAGGGAACAGGCAACAGGCAATAGTTATCTGTTGATTATCGGATAGTGATAAACTACCCCACCGCATAGGCGGGTGGGGTTTTGGGTAGCCCTAGAGCGTCCCACAAGGTAAGCTGAACGTACTCTTTTGTAGAACGTTCCTCCAACTTGCAGCACAGCCCTGTGCCTCTAGGCGGGTTTATAGACCGCCCCAGTGCCTCTATTATTTTTGCTCCGTTGTAGTCTGCATCGCCTTTCCAACCGCAATGCTTGCACTTGTAGGTTTTCCCACTTCGATAGGATTTGCCTTTTACCGGATGAATGTGCAAACATTTATGACAGGTTTGGGACGTATAAGCCGGATTGACGAGAATGAGTTTGACTCCCGCTAAAACGCATTTATAAGTCAAGAAACTTCTTAACTGGTAAAATGCCCAATTGTTGCTCAGACGCTTATCTTTTTTGCTTCTGGGCTTCTCATTCACTCGCTCTCGAATTCCGGTTAAATCTTCAATGGCGATCGACTGTCCCTTGATGGCGGCATTCTGCACCAAGTTCCGGGAGATTTCGTGATTAATGTGTTTCTGAGGTCGAGGGATGGCGAATTTAGTTCGCCATATCCAATCGACCTGTTGAAAGCGTTTCTCCTTGCCCGACAACCGTTTCAACAACTGACGGCATCTACGCCTTGTTGTTCTTGTGCCTTTCGTGGCTTTTTTTTGGAGTGTTGCTCTCATTTTCGCGTAATGATTCCGTTTTTCAGTTATTTGTTTTCCACTCCATGATTCTCCTTTGCTGGTACTCGCAATATCGGTTCTTCCCAAATCGACTCCCAAAACTTTTTCGGTTTCTGCAATAGGCGGTGCGGGTTTTTCGACTTGGATATGGATGTAGTAACTTCCATCTTGCCGTTTTACCAATATTGCCGAACTCGGTTTTTGTCCAGACAATAAATGTTTTTGGTAGTTACCAATTAGAAGAGTTAGTCTTTGTCGGCTATTCAACAGCTTTAAACTCACTGTCCAGTCTTTTTCTCGAAAACTGAAAATTCGAGCATCATAGCTGGCCGAGGTGGGATTAAACTTATGTAGGGACGTTCCATGGAACGTCCCTACTTTTCTTTTCTTCTGAAATGCTGTTTTGCGATTAGCACAAACTCGACGAATAGCTTGGATCGCTAAATTAGCCGATAAGCCAAATTGAGTGCGAACATCCTGATAAGCTAACGCCTGCATTGCTGTTTTATTGGTCATCTTCGGGGGAGTATTTTGGTTAATCCAATCACAAGCTGATGCAAACACCAACAAGGTTTCGTCCATCTCTTGGACAACTTCCTTGCTGGCTTTAAGTTTACAGGCAACTGTTATGGTTTGGGTTTCACTCATCAGGATATTCAAAAGATGACATTCCTAGTCTAGGAAGTATTGGCGAATTTGTCAAGTGCGGATTCGCTACCGCTCAAATATTTTGGGGTCGCAATTCCTCCCCATCCTGTAGAGGAGTGGCGAATCCTTGCGACTTTTAGATGAAGTGGTCGATCGCGGTTTCGGTTTCTTGTTGAATTGTCTTTAGATCGAGGTTGAGAGAGTCCCCTTCGCTGCTTAACCAGAGAAGATATTCAATGTTTCCAGCAGGTCCAGTAATCGGCGATCGCGTTAAACCGCGATCGCGCCAGCCTAATTTTTGGGCGGTTTGCAAGACTCGAAAAATCGCTTCAGCTTGGTCTTGAGGGTTACGGACAACTCCTTTTTTGCCAACTCGATCTTTCCCCACCTCAAATTGCGGTTTGACCAGTAGGATCGCTTCTTTCGGCGCAGCGAGTAAATTCCAGAAAGAGGCGAGAATTTTGGTTAAGGAAATAAAGGAAACATCCACAACCCCTAAATTGGCGCTCTGATTTTCGCCATATAACGCTTCCGGTTGGAGATAGCGGATATTCGTTCTTTCTTTGAGAAGGACGCGATCGCACTGGCGCAATTTCCACGCTGCTTGGCCGTAACCCACATCCACGCCGTAAACTAATTTTGCCCCTGCTTGCAATAAACAATCGGTGAACCCCCCAGTAGAAATGCCCCCATCGAGGCATAAACGCCCCTCTACTGGGATTTTGAACTCCTTCAGGGCTTTTTCGAGCTTTTCACCCCCTCGGGAGACGTAGCGGGGTTTTTCCTTAACTTGAATTTCCGCTTCTATATTCACTTCCGTGCCAGGTTTGTCAACGAGGCGATCGTTCACCTTCACTTCCCCTGCCCGAATCAGTCGCTGGGCAAGCTGTCTCGACTCGCAGAGATGGCGTTCTACCAGTAATACATCTAATCTTTGCTTGGCCAAAATTTTAATTTCCTTCTTGTTATTTTTTAACCAACAAAGAGACTAATTCGCAAAATCCTGCACATTCTGGCAGCGTTGTGATGTAGGTGGGGCAATGAGTTAGGATATCTCGGTATGGGAGAACATTGGCGACACCGACGGAATGGGGAAAGCGATCGCGATCGAAAAGAGATTCATCATTAGGACTATCGCCAATAGTTACGAGTTGTTGTGGGGTTATTTGAGGGAAATGGCGATCGAGAACAACCTGTAACCCAGTTGCTTTATCTTGAGCGAGGGGTTTGATGTGACATTGCACCGTACTGTAAGTAAAACCCCAGCCTTCTTGCTGGCAAATCTTGGCCAGGGTTTGCAGATCGCGATCGCCTAATCCTGCGACGCTAAAAGTCCAGTCAGTCAGACGAAAGCGATTATCTTCCGCTTCTTGAAGTTGAGGAAATTGTTCTCTAAGTTGATCAAACATGGCCGCCAGTTTCTGACGATGTTGAGAGATATCTGTAATTGGAGTCAACATTTGGGGGATATCAGAATCATGGGCATAGAAAACCCCTCCATTTTCCGCGATCGCCCCCGCTACAGGAAAATAATGTTTCACCCCATGCACCCATCCCGCCGATCGCCCCGTCGTCACCAGAACTTCTATCTTAGCCTCTGCAAGGCTCTCTAAAGCCTGAAATAAAGCCGGAGTGAACTTTTCCCCCTGAGTCAAAGTTCCATCCATATCCGTCGCAATGAAGCGAATCTCGCGAAAAAATTGAGCATCAACCAAAGGAATCAACATGAGTTGCGATCGAAAGTACAACAATTACCCATCCTCTCATCTCTCTCCTCCCTGACAACCCAGTTAGCTTTTACTTTGGTAAACCAGAAAACCGCGAGATAGATTTCGGTATTCCCTATCTTCCCCCTTTAAGAAGCCGCGATACAATAAACGTATTGGTTATCAAACATTATTTTTTAGAACTGGTTATGGCAAACTCAAGCAATTTCGTTGATGCAATGCGGAAAGCTGGCAAGCAAGACCTTGTTGGCCCTAACGTTGTTGCTAATGCCCTACCCTATGTTGGTGGTGGTCTAATTCTCACGGCGATCGGTACTTATGGCGGTTTAGGGGTCATTAGCTCCAATCCTGGCTTATTTATGCCCACCTTTTGGGTAGCCCTGGTTGCTGAGATAGCTTTATTCTTTGTCGTGCGCGGTGTTGCTGAAAAAGCTAATAATGCTATTGCTCTGCCGCTACTGACTGTCTACAGTTTACTATCAGGTTATACCCTGACTGGTCTGATTTTTCTGGCTCTGCACTCAGCAGCAGGATTAAACGGGATATTTATGGCTGCTTTGGGGTGCGGTGTCACTTTTATTGCAGCGCGAAGTATTGGGTCTAATCTTTCCGACACCGACGGCATGGCACTCATGAGAACCGTGCGGATTGGTATGATTGCCCTCATTGTTGTCTTAGTGGCACAACTCGGCCTCTCTTTATTTGGATTCGGTACACCAACCTTTTTGGAAGTCGCAATTTCGGCCGCAGGGGTGTTTATTTTTGCTGGTGCTGCGGTTGTTGATTTCTACGTTCTTCCTCGCGCTTATCGGGATGAACAGTATCTCTCGGCAGCTTTGTCGATGTATTTAACCTACATCAATTTGTTTATTTTTCTGTTACGTCTCATCATCATTTTAAGTGGTGGCAGTCGCGACTAGATTTAGTCTAGCAGATAGGCGATAAGTAGGGGTTTGGTGACCAAACCCCTACTTAATGGCAATAATACGCAGACGACGATAATCAGCAAGCCAGGTATTATCTCGATATAATTGCGGGCGAGTTTCTTGCTCGATCGCGCTCAAAATATCTAAAATTTTCTCTTCTGGAATATCTTTAAAAAAAGGATTGGCAAACATTCTTAGCCAATTTTGCAAACCTGTTTCCGTATTTTTTAAAGGAGTAGGGCGATCGAATAGCCTAGCCAAATGAACTTCAAATCCTTGTTTTTCTAGCAATCCAGCATATTCGCCAATACTGGGAAAATACCAAGGATTGAGAGTAATATTATCAGCATACTCTGTCTTTTCTAAAGCGAGATCGATCGCCTTCACAATGGTTTCTACATTCCCTTTTCCGCCAAATTCTGCCACAAATCGCCCTTGCGGTTTCAGCGATCGCCAAATTCCTGTAACGACTGCTTCTGCATTTTTCATCCAGTGTAAAGCCGCATTAGAAAAAACCGCATCAAATTGCTCGTTAAAGGGCAATTTTTCCCCATCTATGACTTTAAAATTAAGTTTCGGATAGTTTTTCTCTGCTTCTGTAATCATGCTTTGCGCGCTGTCAATCCCTAAAACTTCCGCTCCTGTTTCCGCGATCGCCTCAGTTAAATATCCCGTTCCACAACCGAGATCGAGAATAATTTCCCCTCTTTTTGGCGCTAATAACTCCACAACATCCGTGCCATATTGAGCCACAAAATCATGTTCTTTATCATATAAATTTGCGTCCCAAGCATTCTTTCTTTGTTTCTTCATGGTTTTAATAATTGAGTGCAAGAGTGAGAGTTAATGCGATCGAAATAGTGCTTTTGCCATAATTGCAAATCTAAAAGCATTACAAAATGTCAGAAAGTAAGTTAAAGTAAATAAGATTATCTCTGTTTTTGTTCTGAGTTCGCGCAATTCCAACAAAAATTCATCTTATCTCTTTCATACCTTATCTTAATTTTCTGGGAATCATGTTTGATGCCATCATTATCGGGATCTTCGTCATTGCTGTCGCTGGAGTCGGTTACGAAGCGATCGATCTACTCCCTCCCGAAGTCCTCGTACAAGTCACCAATATCGAAGCTGTTCGCTTTATTATTGCTGGTTTTGGCGCGATCGTAGGTTTAGCTCTGGGTTTAACGGCTCAAACCACCTATCACCGAGTAGAGACTCGAGTGCGTCGTCAACCCGTAGAGGTTATTCTAACCCGAGCCGTCGGTTTAGTCTTGGGTTTATTGTTGGCAAATCTCATCCTTGCTCCTATTTTCTTATTCCCTATACCACAAGGATTTAGTTTTATCAAGCCAACTTTCGCAATATTAGCAAGTGTTATGTTTTCTTTCTTGGGAGTAAGTTTAGCTGATACTCACGGACGCACATTTTTAAGATTAATTAATCCCGATAGTATTGAGAGTCTATTGGTTGCAGAAGGTACTCTCAAACCTGCTTCTAGTAAAGTTTTAGATACCAGTTGTATTATTGACGGACGTATTGAAGAACTATTAAAAACTGGATTTATTGAAGGACAGATTATTATTCCTCAATTTGTTTTACAAGAATTACAACTTCTAGCAGATTCTTCCAACGATCGCAAGAGAACTCGAGGACGAAGGGGATTAGATATTTTGAACCAAATGCAAGGAAGATATCCCGATCGCATTGTTGTCAATTCGGAAGATTACGAAGATATCAATACGGTAGATGCAAAATTGGTGCGTTTTGCCCTAGAGTTGAATGGCATTCTGTTAACCAATGATTATAACCTGAGCAAAGTTGCCAATCTACAAAAAGTTCCGGTTTTAAACGTTAACGATCTGGCGCGATCGCTGCGTCCCATTTATTTACCTGGGGATACTTTAGAAATTAAAGTCATTAGACCAGGAAAAGAACCCGATCAAGGAGTCGGCTATCTCGAAGATGGTACCATGGTTGTCGTAGAAGAGAGCTACAAACACATTGGGAGTGAAATTCGTGCGGTAGTCACCTCTGCATTGCAAACTTCCGCAGGTCGCATGATTTTTGCCAAACTGGAAGACTGGGAAAAAGGAAACGGAGAAAAGAAAGTCAGCAGCAAGAAAAATTTAACAACCAATTCTTAGTTTAAATTCCTAATTTGCATAAATAATCAACATGAATTGGCGATCGCTGGCATTGAGATATCGGATATCCGCATTCCTAATGGGGGAAATTGCTACGCCATAATAGACAAAAATCATCCACAATAAGTTACAAGTAATCCCACATTTACGATTAGAGACAATTATGACAACTGTACTCGAACAAGGCAATATTACAATCCATACAGAGAATATTTTTCCCATTATCAAGAAATCTCTCTACACCGATCACGAGATTTTCTTGCGGGAATTAATCTCAAATAGCGTGGACGCGATCTCGAAACTAAAGATGGTATCCTACGCAGGAGAAATTGATGGAGAATTACCGGAACCGCAAATCGAGATTAAAATTGACAAAGATAAGCAAACTCTCTCTGTTTCTGATAATGGCATCGGTTTGACCGCAGAGGAAGTCAAGAAATATATTAATCAAGTTGCTTTCTCAAGCGCTGAAGAGTTTGTTGAGAAATATCAAAAAGACCCCAACCAACAAATTATCGGTCATTTTGGCTTAGGTTTTTACTCCACTTTTATGGTGGCCAAACAGGTAGAAATTGATACTCTCTCTCATCGTTCCGGTTCTCAAGCAGTACATTGGTCTTGTGATGGTTCTCCTGCGTTTGAGTTAACAGATTCCTCTCGTACAGAACCGGGAACAACGATTACTCTAACCATGATGGAAGAGGAAACCGAGTATCTCGAAGAAGAACGGATCAAGCAGTTAGTTAAAACTTACTGCGACTTTATGCCCGTTACGATTAAGTTAGGTGAAGAACAGGTTAATCAACAAAAGGCACCTTGGAAAGAATCCGCACAAAATCTTAATGATGAGGATTATTTGGAATTCTATCGCTATCTCTATCCTTTCCAAGAAGATCCTTTACTCTGGGTTCATCTCAATACCGACTATCCTTTTGTTCTCAATGGTATTCTCTATTTCCCTCCCATTAAACCCGATGTAGATGTTAACAAAGGACAAATTAAACTCTACTGCAATCAGGTTTTTGTTAGCGATCGCTGCGATGAAATTATCCCCGAATTCTTGCGACCTTTACGCGGGGTAATTGATAGTACAGATATTCCTCTCAATGTTTCTCGGAGTGCTTTAACGAATAATCGCACAGTGCGTCGCATTACCGATTTTATCTCTAAGAAAATTGGCGATCGCCTCAAAGCGATGTACAGCGAAAACCGCAGTGAATATGTGCGTTGTTGGGAAGATGTGGGAACATTTGTCAAGTTTGGTTCTCTCAAGGATGAAAAGTTCAAGAAACAAGTTGAGGATATTATTATCTTCAAAAGTACCTTAGAAGACAAGAAAAGCGAAGAAACCCCTAAAGTAGAGGTACAAACAGAAGAGGGAGATGCTTGGCAAGATGCAGATCCAGGCTCGAGCAATGATGGTTATACCACATTAAAGGATTACTTGGAAAGGAACAAGGAAAAAAACGAAAATCGCGTGTTTTACTGCACCGATACGGGTTCCCAAGCGACTTATGTAGAACTGTACAAAAATCAAGGTTTAGAAGTCCTGTTTATGGACTCTTTCATTGATACTAATTATTTTATTCCTTTCCTCGAACGAGAATACACTGATGTGAAGTTCTTGCGGGTTGATTCAGATTTGGATCAAACTTTAATTGAGGAGGAAAAATCGGAAATTGTCGATCCGAAGACCAATAA
Source organism: Spirulina sp. 06S082 (assembly GCF_034932145.1). NCBI lineage: Bacteria > Bacillati > Cyanobacteriota > Cyanophyceae > Spirulinales > Spirulinaceae > Spirulina > Spirulina sp. 06S082. Next base: position 33,411 of record NZ_JAYGHV010000274.1, read on the forward strand.
AACTCGCAGTGAGTTGGTGAAAGAACTGTTTGAAAAAGCGCTTAATAACAAAAGCATTACTATTCAGACGAAATCCCTTAAATCTGACGATCTCCAAGGTACTCCTCCCGCAATGGTGATTGTACCGGAAGAGATGCGACGCATTCAAGAAATGACGGCATTATTGCAACAAAAATCGGTTGATTTTCCCGATATGCACACTTTATTGGTGAATGTTGCTCACCCAATGGTACAAAATTTGGTGAATCTTTCTCAAGGTGCGATCGTCGAGGGTGAAGGTACCTCGAAAACGGGAGAATTGGTCAAGCAAATGTGTCAACATATTTACGATCTGGCTTTGATTTCTCAAAAGCCTTTTGATGCGGATAATATGAAGGCATTTATTGAGCGATCGAATACACTGTTAACGCAAGTTACAGAGCGATTGTAAAGTTGTGTAAAGTTTAAGTTTTGTAAACGAATGAGGGTGCAGTTATTGCACCCTTTTTTACAATCATTGCAACTTTTTTCGCGATTTTTCATAATCTCCCAACCATTCTGTTTTTGGATTCAAGGAAAATATTAACATTTTTATACGAGCAACTATTACGCTTCTTTTTAACAATGCTCTTTTTTGTTCTTTTCTTATCTGATGCTGTCCTTCCAAGTGATATTCAATTGTTAAATTTTCTACCAGATCGATTTTTAAATCTGACATAACTTGCTCTCTCCATTGTAATAGAGATTGGAAAATAAAGGAAGGGGAATAATTTTCAATACTAATAACATATTTAATTAAATGTCTCGGTGTAAGGGCTAATACATAACTAGCAGAACTGGGTTTATGTGTCATGATGCTTAATAACCAATTTTGTGTTAAATGACTATCAATAGTGTAAAATATAGGCTTATTTTTTAATTGAACAATTTCAGCAAAACAGTATTGTTGCGGATGAACGAGAAATCTTGAAAATGCTTGATTGGACGACCAAGAATAATCCATCAGTTGCATAAACCCCAATCTTTCTAAATCGATTGTATAGCTATCCATTTGCTCTCGATCTAAGAAATTGCAAGATTCGGGATTAGTGGGAATAAACTTGAGAGAAGGGAAGGCAAGAAAATCTAAAAATCTAAAAAGAATTTCAAACAACAAGATGATAAATAAAAGCGGTTCGATTAGAGATGAAGGAAGTGCAGTTACATTACTCAGCATTCCAACAAGCGATGGTGCAATTAGGGAAAAAGTTAAACTAAAGACGATGCCACAGACAATCCCATAAATAACCAAAGAGATAACTCGTTTCATAAATTCTGTTTGTTGTAGGACAGCGCAATTATATCTGTATCGATAAAAAACTACAAGATTAGAGAAATGCGATTTTCTGCGATCGTCGCGCTAATCCTACGATGTAGAATAGGGAGGAGATGCGATCGCTTTTATTTCATAAATCATATAAAGTTTTAAACCAATTTACAAAAATCTGTGCTTTCGGGTGCGTTGGCTCAAATATTTTTGCCATAATTGCTGTATGCAATTGGTTTCCTGGCTCATTTTGCCAAGCTAACCATGTATGAATATTTGCTTTGTCTGTATGTGGTTCAATAAATGGCGCACCTCGCTTTTTAGCCTCTTGGGTTGCTTCTTTAGCATAATCCCAAATCGGTTCGCTGCGATCGGGAATGAGATAAGCAAGAAAAGTTTCTAACATTCCTCTGTTTTGATTATCGGGCATAATCCAAACACCGAATTTTACACCATTTGGGGCAGTATGAATTAATCCTGTCTCTGGTAGTTCTTCTGGAAAATCTGACATTAATGGAGTACAAATATTTCTAATTGATTCCCATCTTCCTGAAAAATTATTATCAGCATCCAGCATTATTCCCAATACTTTTAATCCAGATTGTTGTAAGGCAAAGCGAATGCGATCGCGATTAATTTGGCGATCTCCACCATAGACTTTGATCTGAACGGGGTGTTTCTTATCTGGCCAAACTATACCATTTTTTTCCATTAATTCGGGAATCACTCGTTTATCTGTATTCCCTTCAACAATTAAGATTTTGGGATGATTCTCACTGACCATATTTAACGTACCTCAATGTCGTCTTCAGCAGCAATAACAATTCCTTCTCGAGGAAATACAACTGCTTTTTGTTTGTCTTTTTCAATACGTTGAATTGTAATACCATCTTGTTCTGTTTCTTCTAAACTGGCAATACTGGCTAAACTTTGCCAGCAGTCGCTATTATGAGTTGTTGCAAAAACTTGTACATCTAATTCTTTGGCTACTTTCCAAATAAATTTCCACATATCAGATAAAGCTGTAAAATGTAAACCCGTATCAATTTCATCAACTAGCAAAATACCCCCTTTTGCATTAAGTAACGCCAATGTCAATCCTAACATTCTCCATATCCCATCTCCTAAACTGCCGAGAGGAATGCGGCGATCGCTATCTGAAAGTCGAACAAAAAATCCTTCACGATCGCTCAATTTTTTTGATGTTTTGCTAACAGTTGCAATTCTTTTAAGTTTTGGTTCAATTTTTTGCAGCGAATCGTAAATCAAAGATTCTTCCGGCATTAAAGAAATACTATCAAACAAATTTTTCATCTCTTCACCTGTTAAAGAGGATAAAGAAACAAGTTGAGCTTTAAGCGTTTCATCTTTACGAGTTTCCCATTTTCTAATAATATCGTGTTCGGAAGAATTTATCGCTATCTCTCGATCTGAAATTTCTCCACTCGGAAACAAGGAAGTGTGCCAAGATTTTGTTTCTTTTTGGCTGACCCATTCAATTTTAAATATTAGTTTATATTCTGCAATTGCCTCATTTTTGGACACTGATAAAATTACTCGTTCTTCATCTAGATTGGAATTATTGCCCGCGATCGTACACTTAGTATCTAAATCTATTTCATGTCCGAAAAAAAGATCGGCAATATTAAGTAATGTATCCTCAACTTTTCCGCCATAATTATCAACTATACTAAATTCTCCTCGCTCAATTGTAGATTGACGAAGTATATCAATATAGGTTCGCGAACATAGTAATTGAATTGCTTCGAGGATGGATGTTTTGCCACTATTATTCATTCCTACCAGAAGATTAATTCTTCCTAAATCTTCCAGTTCAAAGGACTTGAAGCGACGGAAATTTTCTATTTTTAGGCTTTTTAACATAAGACAACATTAGCCAGAATTCTAACTTTCTATTATACCGAGAAAACTTGTTTGTGATGAGCGCGATCGCAGCAAATATCTTTTTCTAATCATTTCCCATCCCAGACACCCTCTCTGACATATCATGGTAAGTCTTACCGCCAGAAAAAAATTCTTCCCTAGCATCGTGCGATCGCGCTAAATAGTGTTTTTTTCTAAAATATCTTCCTCCATGACACTAGATATAGCGTATGATGATAAACCAAGCGAGAGGGAGACACTAGAAAGTCGTGCAGAATTATCTACAAGAATGGCAAGAGAGTTGCGTGGACGAACAACTCACCCGCTTAAATGTTACAGCCTTAGAAGGCGATCGCCCCTACGACTATCTGTTTTATGCCGATAGTATTCCTCGACGGAATGATGGACGCATTCGCAACTCCCTCCTCGAACGCTATCAGCACCTTGAAGATGGGGGTTGGTGGTGTTCGGGGATCGATATTTTGACGGGAGATAATGACCTCTGGGGGTGCTTTAAACCCATTTCTCCCAGAGTGAGCTTAGAACGTCACAAACCGATTAAGTACGAACATCCGCCGCAAACTTCTACAGGAGTTTTTGCGCTTAAAGTACCTCAGCACCTTTGGAAGAGTATATCAGAACGCTATAATCAGCCTATTTTATCGGAAGATATCGACACAGAACAACCCGACGCTGGTTTTTGGCAGTGGTTGATGAAATATCCTCAGATTCCTTTATGTATTACGGAGGGGGCAAAAAAAGCAGGTGCCTTGTTGACTGCGGGTTATGCCGCGATCGCGCTGCCTGGAGTCAATGGGGGTTATCGCGTCCCCCGCAACGAATTCGGCGATTCTCCTTCGGAGAGGCTACGCCAACGCATTGGCAAAGCAAGACTTATTCCCCAACTCCAAAAACTAGCCCAAAATAAGCGCCCGATTTATATTGTCTTCGATCGCGACACTAAACCCAACACAGTTAAAGCAGTTAATGCAGCCATTCGTCAAACAGGATACTTATTGTCTCAACAAAAGTGTGAAGTAAAAGTTATAACTTGGCATCCAGACTGGGGTAAAGGTGTTGACGATCTTATCTCTCACAAAGGATTAGAAACTTTCGATCGCGCTTACGAAATTGCCCCAACCTTGGAAACATGGAAAGCAGTTGCTTTTAATCAACTTACTTATCCTGCCCATTATCAATTTAACTGCCGTTATCTTGATGAATTAACTATTCCTAAACAAGCGCGTTTAATTGGTATTAAATCACCTAAAGGGACAGGGAAAACACAATTTTTGGAAAGTATTGTTAAACAGGCGATCGCCGAAAAAAAATGGGTATTAGCGATCGGTCATCGCGTGCGTTTAGTGGAATCTTTATGTAAACGTTTTGGCTTAAATTATATTACAGAAGTTCGGGACGATGAATCGAAAGGAATCTTGGGTTATGGTTTATGTATAGATTCCCTACATCCCAATTCTCAAGGAAAATTTAATGCGGCAAACTGGCAAGATGGAATAGTAATTATTGATGAAGTAGAGCAAGTTCTTTGGCATGGACTCAACTCAAAAACTTGTCAAGGTAATCGCGTTTCTATTCTCAAATCTTTAAAAACATTAATGCAAAATGTTTTAGGTGGAGAGGGACAAGTTTATGTTGCTGATGCGGATTTAACTGATGTTTCTTTAGATTATTTGATTTCTTTAGCTGGAGTTAATTTACAGCCTTTTATTATTCAAAATGATTGGCAACCCGATCGCGATAATGCTTGGGAAGTGTACCATTATCCTGACGAAGCCCCCGATCGCCTTGTGAGAGATTTAGAAGCACATATTGCGGATGGGGGGAAACCATTTGTCTGTCTCTCTGCTCAAAAATTGAAAAGTCAATGGGGAACTCGCAATTTAGAGGCATATTTAAAAGAGAAGTTCCCGAAGTCTAAAATTTTGCGGATTGATTCAGAATCCCTTGTCGATCCCACTCATGCCTCCTATGGCTGCATGAATGACTTGGATGGTTTTTTAAGTGAATACGATATTGTTCTGGCGAGTCCTTCCATTGAAACTGGAGTGAGCATTGATTTAAGAGGTCACTTTACTTCCGTATGGGCGATCGCCCAAGGAATTCAATCCGAAAACTCCGTTCGTCAGGCGATCGGACGTATTCGCGAAAATGTTCCCCGCTATCTCTGGATCGCCCCTTTTGGCTTCAATCAAGTGGGCAATGGTTCCACTTCAATTCCTGCCCTATTAGGCTCTGGACAGCGCTTAACTCAACTCAATGTTAGATTACTCCAGCAATCGGATTTTGCTGCCTTAGATGACCTAGAAACAGGATTTCAGGCAGAATCTTTGCTCTGTTGGGCCAAGTTTGCTGTGCGTTTTAATGTTGCCATGCTGGAGTATCGTAAAACAATTTTGACCGCATTATTAGCAGAAGGACATATTGTTGAGGAGAAAGAAGAAGAGAAGAAAAAGAAAAGAGGAGAAAAAGAGAAAAAGCAAGAGAAAAAAGAAATTGATGGGTTGAAAGCTGCGATCGCCGAAGTGCGCGATCGCAATTATCAAGAAGAATGCGAGGCGATCGCTTTGGCTGCTGATATTAGCGATCGCGAATATCAAATCCTCAAAAAACAATTGGTGAAAACCTATCCTCAACGGCGAAAATTGCGGAAATATGAACTTTTTCAGCGTTATAGTATTGACATTACGCCAGATTTAGTGGTCAAAGATGATAATGGCTGGTATGCTCAATTGCGCTTGCATTATTTTCTCACCGTCGGACGACAATATTTAGCCGATCGCGATGCAGCCAAAGCGAAACAACTTCTCGCACAAGGAGAAGGAAAAATTTTCGCTCCAGACTTTAATCGTTCTCAATTAGGCGCTAAAATTGGCACAATGGAAGTATTAGGACTTTCCGTACTTTTAGACGATCCCGATCGCGAATTAAGAAATAGCGATTCCGATCTCAAAGCAATGCAAAAAATTGCAATTGATAATCGTGCCTTTATTAAAACAGTTCTGGGTATTGGTATTGCGAAAAATGCCAGTCCAGTTTTAATTATGCGTCGCTTTCTCGAACAGATTGGCTATGGGGTAAAATGTATTAAATGCGAAGGAAAACGGAGTCAAGATAAAAAAATTAAGCGTACAACTCGCACTCGCGTTTATAAAGTAGTGCTTCCCGATGATGGCCGTTTAGCTGTATTCTCGCAATGGTTAAACCCTGTTTTAATTCCTGATGGAATAGAGGAAAATCTTGCGATCGCGCGACGATTAGAAAAACAGCCAGAAAATGAGCAAAATAATAGCATTCAATTAAGTTTATTTTAAACCCCGTAGGGGTTTGGTCTCCAAACCCTGTTTTAATTCTGTTTTAATTCTATTTTAATTCTGTTTTAATTCCTGATGGGATATTAGAGGAGAATCTAGCGATCGCGTGACGATTCGAGAAACAGCTAGAAAACGAGCAAAATAATAGAAGAGGGTTTGGTGACCAAACCCCTACTTTGCGGTAGGATGGCGATCGAGCGATGCCGATGGATCCCCTATGAGTGACGATTCCGAGAACCCCATTTCCCCTAAAGATACCGACCTCGACGAACTTTCCCTGGAAACCGAGGCCGAAAAAGCGCCAGACCCCCAAAAATCCCCCTCCCCAACCAAAAAAGAAGGCGATATTGCTCTGGTTAACCCGCGATCGCAAGTTCGTCTGGTCAAACATAAAGGCAAACTCCACCTCATTTTCCCGACAACCCAGAAACTGCCCGTTAAGGCACACTGGACGGAGATTTGGGAACAACTCAAACATCGCCTCAACGCCGGAGAACAGTTTTGGCAACCTGGCACCCCCATCGAACTCATCGCCGCCGATCAACTCCTCGATACCCGCCAACTGCAAACCATTGCCGAAGCCCTCGCTAAAGCCAATCTGGACTTGCAGCGCGTGAAAACCAGTCGCCGTCAAACTGCCGTTGCAGCAGCCACTGCGGGTTATTCCGTAGACCAACAGACCCATGCCATGGCCGTCGATCTGCAACAAGTCGCCGACTCCTCCGCCGAAAACTGGTCCCCGCCCATGTATATTAAATCCACCGTGCGATCGGGATCGGAAGTGCAACATCCCGGCACCATTGTCGTTTTAGGGGATACTAATCCAGGTAGCACCTTGATCGCCGCCGGAGATATTCTCATTTTGGGTCGCTTGCGCGGCATTGCCCATGCCGGATCTCAAGGAAACTATACCTGTCAAATTCTCGCCCTACAAATGGAAGCCACTCAACTGCGAATTGGTGAAGCGATCGCCCGTCCCCCGGAAAGTCCCCCCGAAGGCTATTATCCAGAAATTGCTTATATGACCCCCTCTGGTATTCGCCTCGCTCGGGCGGTAAATTTCTTTAAGACCCATTCTTTCGTCATAAATCTCGAAAGCTGGGTTGATTCTTTCTCCTAAACCCCTAAACCTTTAATAACGAATAACTGAATATGAGTCGTATTATTGTTATTACCTCCGGTAAAGGAGGCGTTGGCAAAACCACTATTACCGCCAATCTTGGCAGCGCGATCGCCCAACGAGGTCGCAAAATTGCCTTAGTCGATGCGGACTTTGGCTTAAGAAACTTAGATTTACTCTTAGGTTTAGAAAATCGCGTCGTTTATACCGCCATTGATGCGATCGCCGGTGATTGTCGCTTAGAACAGGCACTCGTCAAAGATAAGCGCCAACCCGGACTGGCCTTGCTTCCCGCCGCCCAAAGCCGCAATAAAGAAGCCGTCACCCCGGAACAGATGGAAAAATTAATCGGCGCGATCGCCGAATCCTTTGAGTATGTTTTAATCGACTGTCCCGCCGGGATCGAACTGGGTTTTCGTAATGCGATCGCCGCCGCCAATGAAGCCATTATCGTCACCACCCCAGAAGTCACCGCCGTTAGAGATGCCGATCGCGCGATCGGATTACTCGAAGCCAATGACATTAAAGACATCAAGTTAATTGTCAACCGCATCCGACCGGAAATGGTGCAATTGAACGATATGATGAGCGTCGAGGATGTACTCGAAATTTTAGCGATTCCCCCCATCGGTATCATCCCCGATGACGAACGGATTATCATCGCCAGTAACAAAGGAGAACCCGTCGTTATGGACACCAATATGACTCTCCCGGCGATCGCCTTTCAAAATATTGCCAGGCGTTTAGATGGTGAAGAAGTCCCCTTTCTCGACCTCATGGCAGCCCATAACACCCTTTTCAATCGCATCCGCCGCTTTTTTCACAATTAAAAAGTTTTCCCCGCTATCAACTATCAACTAAAAAATATTCACCCCTCACCCATTTCCTCCCCGCTATCAACTATCAACTATCAACTATCAACTACTTACCTATCAACTATCAACTATCAACTATCAACTATCAAACAGATCGTGTCGATTTTTAAACAATTCTGGGTTATGTTAAGCGAACTTCTCGGAAAACTTTTCGGTAGTAAGACCGTGAGTTCCAGTTTCACGGCCAAACAACGCTTAAAGCTAGTTATCGCCCACGATCGCTCGGGTTTGAGTGCAGAACGGATCGAGGCCATGCGACAAGAAATATTGCAGGTTGTCGCCCGTTATGTGGATATCGATACAGACTCTTCCGAATTTTCTTTAGAAAGTGATGATGGCATGACGGCTCTGATTGCTAATCTTCCCATTCGCCGTATCGTTCCTGTTATAGAATCAGCACAAATTACTCCAAAACCGATCCCCGAACCTGAAAATATTGTAGAGTCCAGCCCCGAACCCGAAAATTCTTTAGATGAAAGTTCGCGATCGCCCCAGCAACCCGATCCAGAAATAGAGACAGAGGAGGCGATCGCAGAACCTCCCCAAAGTTCCCCCAGTCCAGAAGAGGAAGAACTCGAAAAACAAGAAGAAACGGAAAAAACCGCAGAAATCTAGGTTTCTCCTGTTCTCGAACTTTCTTTGTTAGAGTTAAAAGATAAAGTAAGAATCAGACTCAAGATTATACTATTTTTAAAAATAGATTTTTGGTGGATAGATCGTGTTTAACGCTACGGAAATTCTGGTCGATGAATTTGTTCGGAGATTGCGGGAAGGCTATCGCCGCACTTATGGTGGTTTAAAGCCAGATTACGCAGATATTATTGCTTGGGCGGGTAGCATGGCAATGGAAAATATTGCCAATAGCGATGCCTTGTACCACAATGTCGAACATTCGATTCTAGTCACTCTCGTGGGTCAAGAAGTCCTGCGCGGAAAACATATTCGCGAGGGGGGAGTTTCCTGCGAAGATTGGCTGCACGTTATTATTGCTCTCGTCTCCCACGATATCGGTTATGTTAAGGGCGTTTGTCGTCAGGATAATGAGAAAGAACGACTCTACGCGACTGGGAAAAATGGAGAAATGGTTCATATTTCCTCCGCCTATTCTGATGCCTCCCTTACCCCCTATCATGTAGATCGAGGTAAACTCTTTATTGACGAACGCTTTGGCGGCCATCTCTTGATCGATGCAGAATTAATTAAACGCAGTATTGAATTAACTCGCTTTCCTGTCCCCAGTCAAAAAGATGGTAAAAATACAGTTAATTATCCTGGTTTAATTCGCTCTTCCGATCTCATCGGTCAACTCAGCGATCCCCGTTACTTAAGGAAAATTAGCGCTCTATTTTATGAATTTGAAGAAACTGGGGCCAATCAAATGATGGGATTCAAAAATCCTGGAGACTTGCGGCGCAATTATGCTAAATTCTATTGGGATGCGGTGTATCCTTATATTCAAGATGCTCTCCAGTATCTTTCTTTGACCCAAAAGGGTCAACAAATTCTCGCTAATCTCTATTCTAATGTTTTTGTGGTGGAACACGAACATAGAATCGGACAGTCACAAACGCAAATCCCTTCTTAAATTAATTGTTTATTAGTGAGTGAAATATGGATTGGTGGCGCAAACTTAGAAAAAACCCCCTTGCTCGTTTTGGAGCAATCTTGCTTCTTATTTTTTATCTTACGGCAATTTTTGCTGATTTTATTGCCCCTTATAATCCTTATGAGTCTCAACTCGATGGCTCTCTTTTACCGCCAACACAAATTTACTGGCAAAATCAAGCGGGAGAATTTATCGGTCCTCATGTTTACCCGACAACTCAGGGGCCGACGGATCTTGAAACTGGCGATCGCGAACTTTTAGTTGATTTTTCCCAGCCCTCTCCTCTGGGTCTTTTTGTTCGAGGAGTTCCCTACAATCTCTTCCAAATTAAGTTACCGTTACCGCCGAAGTTTGCCGAAACCACTGTTTTTCCTGGTATTCCAATGGATATTCATCTATTTGGGGCAGTGGGGGAAGGTAAAATTAATATTTTAGGCACTGACGAACAGGCCAGAGATCAATTTAGCCGCCTCTTATTTGGGGGTAGAATTAGTTTAAGCATTGGTTTGGTGGGAATTGCAATTTCTTTTCCCCTCGGAATGTTGGTCGGGGGAATTTCCGGTTATTTTGGCGGTTGGTTGGATGCGGTTTTAATGCGTTTTGTGGAAGTTTTAATGACCATTCCCACGATTTACTTATTAGTGGCGCTGGCGGCGGTTTTACCTTCTGGACTGACAAGTTCTCAACGCTTTCTCTTGATTGTTGTAATTACTTCTTTTGTCAGTTGGGCGGGACTGGCGCGGGTGATTCGCGGTCAAGTTCTTTCCCTCAAGGAACGAGAGTTTGTCGATGCAGCGCGGGCGATCGGGGCGAGTCCTTTCTATATTATTGTCCGTCATATTCTGCCCCAAACTGCTACTTATATTGCGATCTCTGCGACATTATCAATTCCCAGTTTTATTGTTGCGGAATCTGTTCTCAGTCTGATTGGTTTGGGTATTCAACAACCGGACCCTTCTTGGGGAAATTTACTCTCGGTTGCGACGAATGCTTCAATTTTAGTATTGCAACCTTGGTTGATTTGGTCGCCGTCCGTGTTGGTTATTTTAACAGTATTGGCGTTCAATCTTTTGGGGGACGGTTTACGGGATGCTCTCGATCCGCGCAGTTTGAAATGAGTAGAGAGAATGAATGGAGATTAGGTGATTGCCATTGCAGGTTGGTAATTATACTGACCTAAATTCATTGTAGGTGTGGCAAGCTCTCGGGAATTACCGACGGGATTCTTGGTAGACTGAGGGTTAGCGGGGTTTAGATATTTTTTGAGCAGTTCCTTGAGTTGTTCTCTTTCGATGGGTTTGAGAAGGAGATCGTTAGCACCTACCATTTTGCCTCGGACGCGATCGACGATATTATTACTACCGGTCATTAAAACGGTTGGTGTCTCTTGCAGGGAAGGGACGCGGCGCAAATGAGAACAGAGTTCGTAGCCATTCATCACGGGCATGACTAAATCCATGAGAATAAAGTCGGGTTTGTGCTGCATCAGTTCGGGAAGTGCTTGCACGGGGTCGTTTATGCTAAGACAGCGATAGCCGAGGTGTTCTAACAATTCTTCCATCTGAAAGCAGACGTGGGGGCTATCATCAACGCAAGCAACGAGGGGACAGGAGGAAAGGTCTTTGGGGGTGGGAGTCGCTACGGTTTTGAAGGGGGTGGGTAAATCTGCGATCGCACTCCAAGCGATCGCTTTTTGTTGGATGTAGTAGCGCAAAAGCCGAATAACTGCTGTAAAGGATTGTTTCATGGTGGCGGCAAGATCCCAAAAGCTACGCTTGCCGTTAAGTAGCGGTTTCAAGTTTAGTAAGCTGGCACTACTCGATTGCAATAGGTCTTCTGAAAGTTGCAAATTGGGGGCGCGATCGGCATACTGGGGATTTAAACCCAAGGTTTGCCAGTCGGCTTTGAGTTGTTGAATTTCGCTGAAGAGAGGCTTAAGCACATTTGCGGGTAAGGAGAGTTCGGGTTTCGCTATTTTTGCCAGTTTCCAACCTGATTGCCATTGTCCTTTAATTTCTCTCTCGGCGGCGATCGCAAACAAACTTTCTCGCAAAACAGTTTGAATAATAATTCTAACTTTGGCGGGACTTAGTTTTTGCTGGCTGACTTCTTGGAGGAGATAGTAATATTCCCAGGGATCGCGGTTGGCTGTCGGGAGAAAGTTCGTTTCCATGAGACCATTTTGCTCTCTAACCGCGCGTTTCCAGCGACGGACTCGGAATTGGCGATCGACAACGTAGGCGATTTGACCTTGATTAAAAAAGAACTGCCATTGTTTTTTGCCCGAGGTGAGGGTAAATATCCCAGTGGCTTGCTTTTGATGGAGGTTAAGAATAGTTTTATAGAGTTTGACTAAGGTTGCAGTAGTGGTAGACATATTTTTTCGTTACTTTTTTTAACATTGTTGAGAGTAGTCTAACCAATAAATGTGAAAAACTTGTGAAAACCCAGAAAAACCCGGAAAAATCAGTATACCTAGGAGAATGGGCAAGGGCGCTAGGAAGAAAATTGTATAACCCACATTCCGCACTTTAAAATGTAGCACAAGAGACTACAGAATTGAAAAACCAAAAGTAAGTAAAAATACTTAGTTCAAAAACTGAGTCCAAATGGGATAATTAGAGAAACTTATCAAAAGGAAAAATAAAAAATGGAAGAAATAGAAATCAAAAATATAGATCATTTAGGGATCATTGCAGGGATAGTAGATGAACTAGAAATCGTCAGAAAAGTCAACGAAAAACTCAAAATAGATTGCCGAGAAAAGATAACATCTGGACAGGTGGTAAAAGCAATAATTCTCAATGGATTGGGATTTATATCTCGACCATTATATTTATTTAGTCAATTTTTTCAAGATAAAGAAGTAGAAAAATTGTTAGGAAAAGGAGTAAGAAGTAGTTATCTGAATGATGATAAAATAGGCAGAGTAATGGATGGTTTATATAAATATGGATTAAGTAATCTATTTCTAGAAATTGCTTCATTAGCGGTCAATAAGTTTAAAATAGAAACGCAATATTCACACTTAGATTCCACTTCATTCCATTTACATGGAGAATATGAAAGTGAAAAACCTCAAGAAGAAGAAATGAAAAAAGATAGACCGATATATATAAGTAAAGGATATTCCCGCGATCACAGACCAGATTTAAAACAATGTGTATTAGATTTAATAACAACTCAAGGAAGAGATTCAACTCAATTTGGAGAAAATAAAAGATGATAAGACTATTTATAAACTAGAGATGAGAGAAAAACTCAAAACTGAAGAAATAGAGAAAAGACAAAAACAAGCAGGAAGATTTATCTTAGCCACGAATTTAGTAGGATCTGAAAATCAGAAAACCCCAGTAGAAATTCTAAAAATATATAAAAAGCAACAATCTTGCGAAAGAGGATTTGGCTTTCTTAAAGATCCTTTATTCTTTGCGGATAGTTTATTTGTTAAAAAACCAGAAAGGCTTGAAACAACACTCTTTTTAATGTCTTTATGTTTGTTGGTTTATAATTTGGGACAAAGACAACTCAGAAAAAACTTAAAAGAATCCGACAACAAACTGAAAAATCAAGTTGGTAAACTGACCAATATTCCTAGCTTAAGATGGATATTTCAATGCTTTCAAGGAATTCATTTATTGACTTTAAATGGTGACAAAAAAATTGTCAATTTAACAGAAGAACGCAAGTTTATTCTAGAATTTTTGCCTTCATCTTGTTACAGATATTATCTATCTTCTGCATCTTAATAAATACAAAAGCAAACATTAGAAAATCTTATTCCTTGACTTTAGAGAGCTATTGCTTCTCTACTTTGTGCTGCTCATTTTTCTTCTTTATCCTCTCACACAGTCAGGTAAAGACTTGAAGATGCTTTCTCTATTTTCTTCAACTAGTTTCGGAGCAGTTTTTCTCTTTGTTGTTTATGTAATTTTCCGTACTTCAGAATGAAGTGCGGAATGTGGGATGTAAAAATTCTTCTGTAGCGACGTTGTATGCAACGTCGCTACAGGGTTTTAGGATATCCGTAAGGATATCCGTAAATAGGGTCTGCGGTAACTGGATTTGGTATGAATACAATAATGCGATCGCGCAGTATATATCCATCATATTGCGTTTGTATCCGCTTTCTGCAAGTATTGGAGGACAAACAATACATTTTGTAGTATAATGTATTTTAAATTAAGAGTTATTAACAAAATATAGAGGAGGGAGAAGCATGAAAAAAATACAATGGCGAGACTTTAAGGCTTCCCTCAAACATAACGAAAAATCCTATACTTTAAAAGGTCGAATTCACTTAAAACGGGGAACATATCCCGGAGAAGTGGAAATTACTAATATTAACGATGTTCCCACGCAACAATTTTTATCGGGAATGCCAGAAATTCCTTATTCTCGATCGCTGGGACGTTCTTTTGTGTTACCGAGAAAACCGATCGCGGCTTCTTTTACTCAGAAAGTAGATGGAACTGCACTTATTTTTTCACCTTTGCAATTGCCGGATGGTGAAACTATTGTTTTTCCGCGCACTCGGGGCATGATTATTATTAGAAATACCAAATGGAGGGCGCTACAAGATTTAGTCGATCGCGTTGTCACTCCCGATTTAAAAGAACGCATTTCTACGGTTTGTTGTCAGCAAAATGCAGCTTTAGTTTTTGAACTATGGGGTAGAGAAAATCCGCATACGGTACAGTACGATCGCGATCTTTCTTTTTCCTTACATACTGTTATTAAAGGACGAAATGGGATTCAACCGTGGCGACTGGTCAAACAAATTGCAAAATCTGCCGATCTTCCCATTGTTGAAGAATTAGTGCGAGTAAAAGCCTCAAAATTAACGATAGAAGAACTACAATATCTTGCCCAACAATTAACCAACAAACAAGAACAAGAAAACGATCCCAATCTGGGTTTATATCGTCAAGAAGGGGTCATTTTAAACATTGAAAGTCAATCTAAAGGCTGGCAATGGAAATTTAAACCCCCTTCGATGGAAGAATATCATCGTTTGGCACGGGTGAAAATTCTGCCGATTACAGTTTATCATTCAGTTTGGAAATTAATCGATCGCGGTGAAGATGCTTCTTTATCTGCTTTATTAAAAGTGATGCAATTGGAGTATGGAGAAGAAGCGATCGCGCATTATAAAGATATAATCTCTCATTATTATTGGTTGTGGTATTCTAAGTATTATGAGGAAATGTAAATATTTAAAGGATAAGTGTCAATCTCCCCTTTTTTTTTGAGAAATATAACATTGAAAAAAGAGGGCTGTAATGTGAACCCTCCATACTAACTCTAATTGATAAATATTCCTGAAGATTTAAACTAGCGAAACATACTACTTACGGAACTATCTTCGTGAATGCGCCAAATAGTTTCGCCAATCAAATTCGCTACGGAAAGGACTGTTAACTGTTTGAATTGTTTAGAATCAGGAACAGGAATGGTGTTAGTGACAATAACCTCCTCTAATACACCACTCGAAAGACGCTCGATCGCCGGAGGAGAAAAGACAGCATGAGTTGCACAAGCATAAACCTGACGCGCCCCTTCTTCCCGTAAAAATTTCGCACCTTCGGTAATTGTCCCCGCAGTATCGATCATATCATCGACCAAAACCGCCGTTTTTCCTCTCACATCGCCGATCACATTCATAACCTCGGCAACATTGTGAGCTTGGCGGCGCTTGTCAATAATGGCAAGAGGAGCATCATTTAACTTCTTAGCAAATGCCCTCGCCCTAGCAACTCCGCCAACATCGGGAGAAACAACGACTAAATCGTGTAAATTTTTACTTCGCAGATACTTTAATAGCACCGGAGAACCATAAACATGATCGAAAGGAATATCAAAATAGCCTTGAATTTGAGCGGAATGTAAGTCCATCGCCAAAACGCGATCGGCACCGGCTTCCGTCACCAAATTCGCCACCAGTTTCGCAGCAATGGATTCTCGTCCGGCGGTTTTGCGATCGGCCCTAGCATAAGAATAATAGGGAATCACCGCCGTAATTTGTCTGGCGGAAGCCCGACGACAGGCATCGATCACGATCAATAATTCCATTAAATGATCGTTAACCGGATAACTACAGGGTTGAATTAAGTAGACATCGCACCCTCGAATCGATTCTTGAATTTGGACGTAGAGTTCTCCATCAGCAAAGCGCTTGCGGATCATCGGTCCTAAATCCATTCCCAAATAACGAGCAATTTCTTGCGCGAGGGGAATGTTTGCTGAACCCGAAAATAGCCGAAGGCGATTATTATCGGAAAGGGGGGTCAGCATTGTCTGGAGATTAACAGTTGCAATACGGCTCACGGGCAAATTCTCGAACCTCATTTCATCGCGATCTTACCATCCAGATTATGCTATGAGAGAATTTATTTTGATGAAGAAAAACGAAAGTTTATTAAAGATAGGATAAAGATGAAAAAGTGAAGATCGTGTTGGGGAATTTGAAGGAAAAACCTCTAGATTACCGAGAATTCCCATTGTGTCACCCAGAAATTAGTGTTAATTTTCATCCTAAATTGGACGTAAGGATGCAAAATTGAAAGAGAAATGTCCGTAAATTCCTAGGACTTACGCAGCTAGGGAGGACTTACGCAGCTAGGGAGCGAGACGCTCCCACTACCTGATAATGGAGGTAGTGCGGGCATCTTGCTCGCTGTTTTTACAAAACTGAGATACACCCCAGAAAACTTCCCCATATCGCATACCCATGTCATTCACGCCAAATAAACTCTTAAATCAACGTTACCGCCTCAACAAAATTTTGGGTCGAGGGGGGTTTGGCAGCACCTATCTCGCTGAAGATACGGGGCGTTTTAATGAATTGTGCGCTTTAAAAGAAATTATCCCCGATCGCAATTCTCCGGAAATCCTCGCCAAGTCGCGACAACTCTTTCAACGAGAAGCAGCGACTCTTTACAAACTGCGACACCCCCAAATCCCTCAATTTCGCGCCACTTTTGAGGAGGAGGGTAGTTGGTTTTTGGTGCAGGATTACATTGAAGGGAAAACTTTGCGGGAATCGTTGCGATCGCGTTTGGCGGAGGGGGTACTCTTTTCCGAAGCTGAGGGATGGCGATTATTGCAGCAAATTCTACCAGTTTTGGACTATCTCCACGGCGAGGGTATTATTCATCGAGATATTTCCCCAGAAAATATTATTGTGCGGGAAAGTGATGATTTGCCCGTGTTGATCGATTTTGGCGTGGTGAAAGAATTAGTCACCCAGATTCAATCTCCCCACCGTCCCGAGGGGGCGACGGTGGTGGGCAAAATCGGCTATTCCCCTAACGAACAATTTCAACGGGGAGAAGCCTATCCCAGTAGCGATCTCTATAGTTTGGCCGCAACAATCGTGGTGTTAATGACAGGGCGGGAACCGAGGGATTTATTCGATCAAGAAAAATTAGCTTGGAATTGGCAACCCTGGCTGCAAATTAGCGACCCTTTGGGGACGATTCTAGAAAAGATGTTGAGTCAGCGACCTGGCGATCGCTATCCCTCGGCACAAGCTGTCCTACAAGCATTACAGGGCGATTTTGTTCCCACCCAGCCCCCTCCCGCAGAACTTTCCCAAATGGCGACTATCGCCGTGGGAGGAACTTCTCCGACGACTTCCCCTCGAACTAATATTTCCACCCAGGTTCCTTCGGTTCCCACCGCGCAAAAAGGTCGCTTCGATCCTCTGTTATTTTTGGGGATGACTCTGATTATTAGTTTTGTGGCGGGGTTAGGGTCTTGGAGTTTGGTGAATTGGTGGATCGACTCGCGATCGCCCCAAATGGAGGAGGAAACCTCTTTTCCTACTCCCTCTTCCCCCATGCCCACAACCTCCCCGTCTCCCACCCCTACACCCTCGCCTACTCCCACACCCACCCCTACACCTCCTAGTATTTCCGAACGAAACATCGATCTCGTTGTGGGCAAAACTTTTACAGACCGATCGGCTTTAGAGAAAAAAGAAGACCGCATTCGCTACAATTTTTCGGCGGAAGAAGGGCAAACCTTGGAGGCGATCGCCAGAAGCGGTGGCGTTTGGATGACTATACTCGACTCTCAAGGAGAGAACTTAAGTCAGGAAACGACTAATGTGCAGAGTTGGGAAGGAACATTTCCGAAAACAGGAAAGTACGCGATCGAACTTGCAGCGATTCCCAATGTCCCTCAAGATAATTACCGCTATCGACTAACCTTGCTGCTTAACAACCCCGATCGCCCCGATCCTGAACCATCCCCCACTCCAACACCCGAAACGACTCCAACTCCTAAACCATCTCCTACTCCAACTCCAACTCCTAAACCATCTCCTACTCCCCAAACACAACAACCCCGCTATGATGTGGAACCTGTGGAAGTTTCTCCCAATATTGAAGGGTCTAAAACGCAACTATTTGGAACAACTTCTCCCGATCGCATCAAGCGTTATTTGGTGTTTGTGGAAAAGGGACAAACATTATCCGCCGAAATGCAGTCTGGTCGCGCCACCATGAATATTTACTATCCCAATGGTCAATTGATGGAAGAGGCCGAAAAGGTTGTTTTATGGCAAATTGAAGCGCCGCGATCGGGGGATTATAAAATTGATATTATCGCGGCAGAATCTACGGATTTTGCCCTAGATGTCCGAGTGAAAGCTGTTGGACAATGAACAATTATCAAGAATATATATATTTCAGATTATAACAGAAACAATCCATTTAATTACTTGTTTTCCTAAAGAAACATTATCGAGAAGATCGATTTCTCGGATTCCCGTGGGACTGGTGACATTGACTTCTGTTAAATAGCCACCAATAATATCTAAACCCACAAAATATAAACCATCTTCTTTTAATTTAGGTGCAACTACACGACAAATCTGGCGATCGCGATCGGTAATTTCTGTTTTTGCGACTCGTCCTCCGACCGCCATATTCCCCCGAAATTCTTTCCCCACAGGAATGCGATTAACTGCACCAATGGGTTCTCCCTCTAAGACAATAATACGCTTATCTCCCTCAGAAGCGGCGGGTAAATATTCCTGAATCATCACCGGTTCTTGTCCCCAATGCGTGCTAATTTCAATCAGAGAATTAAGATTGCGATCGCCTTCTTGCAAAAACAAAATCCCCTCTCCTCCTTTCCCATCTAAAGGCTTTAAAACCCCGGCTCCTTTTTTACCGACAACCTCTAAAATCACTTGTTTATCTTGAGAAACAATAGTTTCGGGCATTACCGAAGGGAAATTTAGAGTATATAATTTCTCATTAGCAGCCTGTAATCCTCTGGGACGATTAACCACCAAGGTTTTTACGGGATCGATAAGATCGAGAATTTGCGTAACATAAAGATAGGGAATTGTCACGGGAGGGTCTTTCCGCATCAAGACAGCATCCATTGTTTCTAGGGGCTGCAAACTCCCTTCTCCAAGGTGATACCATTGTTCCTTTGCCACCCAGCGATCGCCTTTCTGCTCAACAGGTGTTAGGCTGACAGATTGTAGAAAGCCCCAGGCTTGTCCAGCAATGATACTAAGGCGATTGACTTCTGTTATCCAGACCTCATGTCCCAATTGTTGTGCGCTTTCCATCATCGCCACGGTGCTATCGTGACCGGGAATGAGGAGGGAAATGGGGTCGATAATAAATAAGAATTTCACGCTTTCTTCTCTTATTGTAAACTGTAAAATTACAAACTGTAAATGTTTGAGATTGCCAGCATTAACTCTCCTCAGTTTACGCCCTATCTATGACAGAAGGCAAGATTAATTTTAATTAATCTCTAAATTGACAATTGCTAAAAATAATGATACGCTTGCTCTCTAGGGATTTCTGAGATAGATATAGGCGAGATAAACAAAATGATTATTCAAGAACCAGAACGTCCTATTGCGATCGATTTGTTTGCAGGGGCGGGAGGAATGACACTCGGTTTTGAACAAGCTGGATTTGATGTTCTGCTATCCGTTGAAATCGATCCCATTCACTGTGCTATTCATCAATTTAATTTTCCCTTTTGGGAGGTTCTTTGTAAAAGTGTAGTCGAATTAACGGGAGAGGAAATTAGAAGCTATCCATTTATAAAAAAGCGAGATATAGACGTTATTTTTGGCGGTCCTCCTTGTCAGGGATTTTCATTAATGGGGAAGCGAGTGCTTGAAGATCCTAGAAATTCACTGGTATTTCATTTTTTACGGATTATTAATGAATTAAAACCGAAATATTTTGTGATGGAAAATGTGGCGGGGCTAACTGTTGGTCAATCTAAGCAAATTCTCTTAGAAATTATTGCCTCATTTAAAGAATGTGATTATGATGTTAAAGAAGATTATCAAGTTCTTAACGCTGCGTTTTTTGGCGTACCTCAAAGCCGAGAGAGATTATTTTTAATTGGGTGTCGAAAAGGCTTAGAATTACCCGAATATCCCCAGCCAATAACCAAACCCCGTAAAGGGAAATCCCTCTCAAAATTATTCCCCGATCTCAATCTTCCTCATACTCCCACTGTTTGGGATGCGATCGGAGATTTACCAGAAGTTGAAAGATACCCCGAATTGTATAAAAGAGATTGGGTAAAAGGAAAATTTGGCAAACCAAGTCCCTATGCAGAAAAACTCAGAGCATTGCAAAAAGATAATAAAGATATAATGATTATTCATACAATCGTAAATATGATGCAAGAATATTAACATCAAGTTTGAGAACCAGACATACGCAAAAATCAATCGATAGATTTGAGAAAACAAAACAGGGCGAAACCGAGAAAATTAGCAGGTTTTTGAAACTCGATCCCGAAGGAATTTGTAATACCCTTAGAGCAGGAACTCCCAGCAGTCGGGGGGCGCATACATCTCCTCGACCCATTCATCCTTTTACACCTCGATGTATTACAGTAAGAGAAGCTGCTCGCTTGCATTCTTATCCAGATTGGTATCGTTTTCATGTCACAAAATGGCATGGATGTAGGCAAATTGGCAATTCTGTTCCTCCTTTACTGGCTAAATCTGTCGCTTCACAAATTATTAAAGCTCTCGGTATATCTCCCTTTCAACCCAAACAGTTTATAAGTTTTCGAGAAAAACACTTTATTCAGTTTGATATGTCAAAAGCTGCCGCATTCTATAGTGTCGATCCCCATGTTATAGAGCCAAGAATTAGAAAGTCGCAATCTACTTTGGGAGTTGATTAAAAGTGGCAGTCATTTTGGTTGCAGCTTCACAGATTTCAGAGCAGGATTTGAATACTTACAAGATTGTGGCACAATAGTAGTGAGTTTGGGAAATATTGAAAAATTCTCAAAAGAAGCGCCGCGCAGAACTTAAACCTTGTACAATATCCCGATAGAATTGCTATTTGTTCCCCATTCAGTAAAAACTATGCGCGTTGCTATTTTCAGTACCAAACCCTACGATCGCCAGTTTTTTGAAGCCGCTAACTGCGACGGAAAGCACGAATTTGTTTTTTTCGAGACTCCTCTCAACCGAGAAACTGCCCCTCTCGCGCGAGAATTTCCGGCGGTGTGTGTTTTCGTCAACGATAATCTAAACGCAGCAACTCTGCTGACTCTCTCCGAGGGAGATACCCGCTTAATTGCCTTGCGTTGTGCGGGATACAATAATATTGACCTCACTATTGCTAGAGAATTGGGTTTCACTATAACGCGAGTTCCTGCCTATTCTCCCTATGCTGTTGCCGAACATACCATCGGTTTAATGTTAGCTTTAAATCGTCGCATTCACCGCGCTTACAACCGAGTCAGAAACGGTAATTTTGCCTTGTCAGGAATGTTAGGATTTGATATGCGCGATCGCACTGCCGCAGTTATCGGTACGGGCAAAATAGGTGCCTTAACCGCCAACTTGCTCAATGCTTTTGGTTGTCATTTAGTGGGTTACGATGTTTATGAAAACCCCGATTGTATCGCGTTGGGCATGGAATATCTCTCGCTTGAAAAAGCCCTCTCCGTAGCGGATATTATCACGCTTCACTGTCCTCTTTTACCCTCCACTCATCACATCATTGACGATCGCGCGATCGCCTGCATGAAAAAAGGCGTAATGTTAATTAATACCAGCCGAGGAGGTTTAATCGACACCCAAGCGGTAATTCGTGGCTTAAAATCAGAACAGGTTGGCTATTTGGGTATGGATGTCTACGAAAAGGAACAAAAACTGTTTTTTGAGGACTTGTCTGATGTAGTGATGCAAGATGACGACTTCGGACGTTTACTCACATTTCCCAATGTTTTAATTACCGGACATCAAGCCTTTTTCACGCGGGAAGCGATGACAGAAATTGCTCACACAACCCTGATCAACCTCAATGACTTTGAAGCAAATCGACCCTGTGCTAATAACCTTGATTTGGAAAAGTTGGCAGTAATTCCCTAGGATTAAAAACTCGATCATGAATTTACTCGAAATCATAGAAATATGGAAAGATAATGTACAAATTAGAGACATTGACCCGATCTATGACCTGACCCCCGAACAAGCGGCGCAAATTACCACCTATCAAGAAAAATGGCGTAAAATTGCCCTCTCTGTCACTCCCTGCGATCGCGTCCAAATCAAAAATACAATTCAAGCCACCTGCGATGCCTTGAAAAAGCCTTTTCCTAATCTAATTTTTTGCGATAGTCCTGTTAGTCTTTCCTATTATTTACAACCCACTCAAAAAACCTGGGGCTTTCGTTTACTTATGTTATGGGATCGGCTGGAACGGCAATTACAGAGTCAAATTGCCCAGCATCTTTGGTTAAAACTCTCTTTACATCATTTTAAGGAAACGGCTCGATTTTGGGAATTAGTAACAACAGAACCAGAAACGCTACAAAAAACACCTAAGCTCAGATTTATTGATTTAGGTAGTCCCTTTGCTCGTGCCAGTTTATATGACTATTGTATTTCAGTATTAAATTGTCGTCACAATCCGGAAACATGGTTATTGTTTCAATCTTTAGTTCAAGAATGTATCTGGTTTGGCTGTTATGACAAAATGCTATTAATTCTCGATCGCCCTCGCATTCTCTCTATTGATGAGGAGTATCGCTTACATGGAGAAGGAAAACCTGCGGTTCAGTTTAGCGATGGGTTTTCTACTTATGCTTATCATGGTGTCAAGTTGCCCGAAAAATATGGCAAACTATTTCCCTCTCAATGGCAAGCTGACTGGTTATTATCAGAAGACAATATAGAACTACGGCGCGTTTTATTACAAGGGATTGGTTACGAAAGACTGTGCCTTGAATTAAACGCAGAAAAAATGGATGAGTGGCGAGAATATAGTTTGTTAAGAATTAATTCAAAGATTGACATTGAGCCAATTTATTTATTAAAAATGATTTGTCCCAGTACGAATTACTGTCATGCGCTGCGGGTTCCGCCGAGTATGACTTCTGCGAGAGAGGCGATCGCCTGGGTTAATTGGGATATCGATCCTGAAGAGTTTTCTGTACAAAGTTGATTTTTTTATAAGTGCCACAAAAAAAGGGTTTGGTGAACCGCAAGAAAAGGGTTTGGTGAACCGCAAAAAAAGGGTTTGGAGACCAAACCCCTACCGTCAATCGTCCATTTGCCAAGGTTCAATAATATTGTTTTCATCTAAAATTCGTTTTGGGCGTAGAATAACTACAATCTGACCTAAAATTTCGCGATCGGGCGCTTCGGGAAACCACTGAATTTCTACCTCGCCATTATTATTAACCAGAAAATAAGTATTAGCATCCCATTGACGCGATCGCCGATCGACAACGATCGCCACATCTTCGGATTTACTCAAGGAATAATTGGGTAATTCCCCACTTTTGCCAAAAATTGCCACGGGATCTTTTGCCTTTAAAACTGCCTGCCATCCCGGTATAGGAATACAAGTGACCTCTTCCGAAAATTGGACGAGGCGAAAAGGTTGCACTTCTTCAAGAGGAGAAACCGCTTGTAAATCAGCTAATTTAAGCGGTAAGGTTCCAGCAACAGGGATAATGCGAGCCAACTGTTCCTCCTCCTCCAATCGATAAACCGGAAGCAAAGGAGCGCGTTCTACCGATACAACAGTAAAATCGCTCAAGAGTCCTTCAATTTGTTGCCGTGCCGTGACAGAATGGGCAAACTTTAAGCCTCTGGCGATGAGACGCGATCGCTCTTGTAAATCCTTCTTGCCCCGTGCTACTTTCCAACATTGATAGGCTACAGCATCCCCAGGGGCAGCCGTAAACCCTTGCGGCGGCGTAGAATAACAAGAGAAATTTTGTATAGCCTTGGCCACCTCGTGCGCCTCATCCACATCAAGGCTTTTATCCATCGCTAACTCTGCGGCAGCAAAGCGCTGTTTGTGGTTAAGAATGCGGAATTCGTAGAGAACATCGCTTCGGGGTCCTTGGAAATAGTTTTGGATCGCTTCCGATGCTCCTTCCGTGCAAATACTCTCAAAGACTTGTGCCGCCACAATCGTTAAATTTTGGTATTTGCCCTCAATTCCCGTTTCCTCAAAAATAGTTTGGGCAGTATAACCCGCTTTTTGTAATTGCTGGCAGATTTTTCCCCAGTCTACCCAATTTCCCTCCTTGCGCCGAAGTTTTAATAACAAAGTTTGGGCGGCTTCTTGAGAAAGTTCAGTATTACTGGTGGCGGATTGATTATTATTCATTGATAATTGTTCGTTGCTCATGTTTATTCTTCATTGACAAGGGAAACCCCCTGTTTATCGAGTTCTCCTCGCGCTAACTCAAAAATAATATCAACGCGGAAATTATTAACAAGATTAGTTAAACTGGCGATTAATTTCTCTCGCTGGGGGGGAATGTGTTCGATTAACTCTAACAAGATTTCATTATCCACAGAAAGGGCGGCATCGTATAACTGCTCTAACCATTCTAACGGCATTCCTTGCAAATCCTCTGCCTCTAACATGGGGATCGCTGTCTCTAGGGAATTTTCTTTGCTATTGCTCTCGCTTTCTTCATAAAGATAATTAATTCCTAAATACTCAGACAATTTCTCTAACAAATTATCCTGACGAAAAGGCTTCGTAACAAAATCACTTCCCCCCAGATCGAGCAGTTTTTGTCGATCTTCAATCAAAGCGCTGGCGGTTAGGGCAATAATGGGAACGGGAGGGCGATCGCCTATATTCTCCCCTTCCCTCTGGCGAATCTTCTCGATCGCTTCATAACCGCTCATTACAGGCATTTGAATATCCATTAAAATTAAGTGAGGTTGCCAAGTTTCCCAAAGCGCGATCGCCTCTCGACCATTCGTTGCCTCGGAAACCTCAAAACCAAGGGGTTGCAGAATACCCCTTAAAAGCTGACGATTTACCACCATATCTTCCACGATTAAAATGCGGTAGATATCACCATCGGGAGGTACAGAGAATCCCATAATACGGCGGTTATCCTGAGATTTTCTGCGTTCTCCCGTGTTGGCTGCCCGCACTTTGATCTCAAAGGTAAAGGTGGAGCCTCGTCCCCATTCCGTATCTACAGTGATATCCCCCCCCATCAAGCGCACGAACTCTCGACTGATGGATAGTCCCAAACCAGTCCCTTCCATAGATTGGCGACCGATGCGAGTTTGGACGAAGGGTTCAAATAAAGTTGCTAATTCCGTCTCATCAATGCCGGGTCCCGTATCTTCCACAGAAAAGACCAGGGTTTGTTCTTCGGGTTTTTGGGGATCGATAGGTTTTGCATCGGCACGCACGATCGCGCCGCCAGATTCGGTAAACTTAATCGCATTGCCAATCAAATTAGTGAGAACTTGTCGTAACTTGCCTTTATCAATTTTCACATATTCCGGGAGAGCGGGGGAACGCTCAAAAGCGAGGGTTAATTGTTTGCTCTGTGACTTTAATTGCAGCATATCGTGCAGGGAATTGAGCAGATGATGTAAATTGCAGGCTTCTTCATTGAGGGTCATGCGTCCTGCTTCAATTTTGGAAACCGAGAGGATATCATTAATCAGAGTTAATAAGTGTTCGCCACTGCGATTAATGATTTCGAGGCTTTCGCGCTGTTCTTTCGTGAGGGAATCATTGCCCGCCAGTAACTGACTAAACCCTAAAATAGCATTGAGGGGGGTTCTTAATTCATGACTCATACTGGCCAAGAAGGTGCTTTTCGCTCGGTTAGCTGCTTCGGCAGCATCCTTGGCGGTCTTCAGGGCGGTTTCGGCTTTCTTGCGATCGCTAATATCCCGCACGATCGCCAATACTTCATTCTCGCCACTAACAACGATTCTCGCTTCAGCGTAACGTTGCTCGCCATCTTGGGGAACAAGAAATTCAAAAATCTGCAAATCCCCTGTTTCTAGGGCGCGATGCACATAACTCAAATAGCTTTGGGCCAATTCGGGGGGTAAAAACTTGTCCAACGGGCAACCGATGCTGTGGCGATCGATCGCGAGAATATTGCTGACATTATCAGGGGCGATCGCGCTTAAACAAACCCCTGCCCGGTTCATCTGCAACAGTAAATCGGGAATCGCCTTGAGAATTGCGCGGTTAGTGGCTTCGCTTTTGTCGAGTTCCTTGGTCGTCCGCACTACCCGCGTTTCCAGAAGTTTATTGTAATCTGCCCATAACTTTTCAATCCGCTTGCGTTCGGTAATATCTTGAAATGCTGCGATCGCGTAAACGATTGCCCCCGCTTCATCATAAATCGGAGTCGCCGCAATCTCCAAAGGAATCTCTTGCTCCCCCTGATGCAACTCAACATCATCAACAGTGATACTTTCCCCCGCCAAAGCCAACATTAACGGATGTCGCTCTTCGGGATAGCATTCTTGGGTTTGAGCGCTATAAATCTGTTTTAGACCTTGAAGATGACTAGCTTCACTTTTCTCTTCCTCTGGCCGAGGGGCGGAACCCTCAGCATGGGTTTCTCCGCTTAAAATAGATTTGGCTGCATGATTGGTATAGTAAGCCTCTCCCGTCGCATCAACGACAAAAACCCCCACAGGTACCGCCTCGAGAACCTGAATCAAACGTCGTTCGCTTTCTCGCAAAGCCTTTTGTCTGGATAATTCCTCTCGTGCCTCTTCTGCTCGTTTCTTTTCTTGGATCGCCTCTTTGATTTGGCTGACATGATCTAAAGTTTTGTTAATGGTAATTTCCAGATCTTCAAAGTTAATCGGCTTAGTTAAAAAGTCAAACGCCCCTCGATTCATCGCCGTTCTGATACTCGTCATATCCCCGTAAGCAGAAATAATGACCGTTTTGAGGGTCGGGCGTTTCAGTTGGGAAACCCGCTCCAGTAAAGTCAACCCATCCATCTTGGGCATATTGATATCGCTGAGGATCGCGTCTATATCGGGATCGGCTGCCAATGTTTCCAGGGCTTCTAGTCCATTATTGGCAAACGCAAACTCGAGTTCTCCTTGGCGGATGCGCTTCCTGAAAGCCTTGCGGATCAGGAGTTGCATGGTTGGTTCATCGTCTACGACCAGTATTTTCGCTGGCATTTTCGTCTCCCTGTTTGCTGTTCGTCCGATCGGAATGGAATGTTTTGTCGTTGCTATTGGGGTGTCACCCTTTCATTATCGCCTTCATTATCTCATTGTCATCAATGGGATTAAAAATGGGGTTAAAAATGGGATTAAATTTGCCTCTAGAGGAAAATAGATTCAAGTTAAATTCTTCCGGAAAAAATTAGAAAACTTAGTAGATTTATCTAGTAAAGATTTTTCTGGTTTCTGCTAAATTAAAAGTATATCTATCTAGATGGAGTCTAGACTATGAAAACTCATCTCGTAAAAACACTGGCGGTTTTTGCGGCCTTAGCCACCGCAGCCCCCACGGTTATGCTGGCCCAAAACGCGATCGCCGCCCCCTTTAACGCCGATAATTTGACGGATTTCGGCGCTCCCGATTCCACTGCTGGCGGTGGAACTCGGGGCTGTTTCGCTCCTTCTAATACTGAAACTAATGCTGGAAAATCTTTAACGCTTTTGACTCCCCACAACCTGAAGCTGGCTAACAACGAAGAAGTCATGCCTCTAACCGTGCAGTCTCATCCCGAGTTTTTCTGGTACGTTCCAGAGGAAACCAAAGCGCAAAGTGTTGAATTTATTCTCAGCGATGAAAAGGACAATCCGATTTACCAAGCGGAACTAGCTGTCCCCGCAACCGCAGGGATTATGAGCGTCAGCTTGCCCCAAGAAGAAGAATACGCCCTCAAAGAAGGAATGAGATATCACTGGGTGGTTTCTTTGGTGTGCGATCGCGGTTCTGCCTTAGCGTCTGCCGGAAACATCTTCGTTGATGGCTATATCCAACGCCTTGACGCTAATAGCGAACTCGCCCAACAAGTTGCTCAAAGTCCAGATGCCGATGATTATGCTAAAGCTGGAATTTGGCAGGAAGCCCTCGCTTCTTTTGCTCATCAGCGCCGCGATCGCCCTCAAGATGTTGCGATCGCCCAAGACTGGCAAGAATTTTTAGAGTCTGTCAATCTCGGCCAATTTGCAGATGTCGAATTTGTCAGTTCCCATCCTCTCAATCCCATGACCTCTGAATCTCTCCCTCAGTAAGCGAAAAGAGGAGATAAAAAGGTGCATCGAACCATTTCTAGCTTTACCTCCCGTATCCATCGCCAAACCGTAACAAAAATTTACAATTTTGTTCAAGTGTATTTACTCTTTAACAACAGTGTAGAATTGTTCGCGGTTTTGGGGGGTGCGGGTAAAGCTATTATTTATAATGGTCCCTTGGCCTCCTCAAAAGAATGCAATTAGAAAAAACGCGCCTTTTCTCAGCAATTACAGTACCTCTGTGCTTGTCTGGATTAAACGCGCCTTTCGTCAGCGCTCCATCGATTCAGTCCGCTTCAGATACAGGCACAAAAGTTACTGCCGACGGCGATCGCTTTGATATTTCCGGAGGGACTCTTTCAGGAAATGGTGCAAATTTATTTCACAGTTTCGAGCAATTTGGTTTAGATAGCAACCAAATTGCTAATTTTTTATCTCATCCAG